>NZ_JBEZKW010000093.1:0-22284 GCF_040651795.1 Streptomyces sp. NPDC048361 | reverse complement strand
GACGAGCGCCTTTCGGGCGCTAACGGGGTCTGGGGCGGAGCCCCAGCAACCCCGCCGCCTTCGGGTGCGGACCGTGCTGGGGCACCCGCGCAGTTCCCCGCGCCCTGTAGGGCGCCCCACGCCGAACAGTCGAGCCCACCGCGGCGGAGCCGCGCAAGGGCACAGCCCCGCGGCCCCCGAGCGGGGCACCCGGTGCCGGGGCCTCGGGAGGGGCTGGGGGAAAGTTGGGGTGGGGTGTCAACCGGGAGGGGGGTGCTGGGCGTATACCCCGTGAGACCTATCCAGCCACGGGAGCCGCATTGACCGACGAGGAGTTCGAGGGGTTCTACGCGCGCGCCGTGAAACCGCTGGTGGGCCAGGTGTACCTGATGACGGGCGACCTCCACGAGGCCCAGGACGTCGTCCAGGAGGCATTCGTACGGGCCTGGGGCCGCAGGGCAGGGCTGGACGCGGGCGCCGGCCCGGACGCCTGGGTGCGAACCGTGGCGTGGCGCCTGGCCATCAGCCGATGGCGCCGCGGCCGCAGGGCCGCGGAGGCCTGGCGGCGTCACCACCGCGCGCACACCGGGCCCGCCCCCGAACCCGACCCCGGCACCGTCGCCCTCGTGGACGCCCTGCGCACCCTCTCCGACCGCCAGCGCCGCGTCGCCGTCCTGCACTACGTGTGCGACCTCAGCGTGGACCAGGTCGCCCACGAGACCGGCATCTCCGCCGGGACCGTCAAGACCCACCTGTCGCGCGCAAGGGCCGCCCTCGCGCCCCGTCTCCTGGAGGAGGAACACGGTGTCTGACGTCCACCGGGACGAGGAGTTCCTGGCCCGCGCCCTGAAGCGGGCGGCCGACGCGGGGGCCCGGCACACCGTGGCCGAACCCGCCGAGCGCGTCGCGGCCCGCGGCCTGCGCCGCCGCCGGCGCAACCTCGCCGCGCTCGCCGCCTGCGCGGTGTGCCTGCTTGCCGGGTCCGGCGCCGCGCTCGGCGTACGGCTCCAGGAGAGCGCGCCGGTGCCGCCCGCCGGCGTTCCTGCCGACGCCTCGCCCAGCGGCGCGCATTCCGGGTCGGCCTCCCCCGTACCGGGGCAGGGGTCGCCGTCCCCGGCGCCGGACTCCCCCTCGTCGTCCGCCCTGCCGGACCCGGCCCACGCCTCGCAGCCCGGTCCGCCGTCCGGCTCGCCCTCGGCGTCCGTCCCGACCGGCTCCGGCCTCCCCGTGCGCGGCACGCCCTCCGGCACCGTCACCCCGACCACCCCCGCCCGCTGAACCAAGGAGTCCCACCGTGTCCGGAGTCCTGCTCACGCTGCCCGAACAAGGAACCGCCGCCGGCTCCCCCGAAGCGGGTGGACAGCGGCGACCGGGCCGCCTGCGGGGGCGAATACTCCCGCGGCGGGCAGCCGACCCCTATCTGCTCGCCGCCGCACTCTTCGCCGCGTACACCGTGCTCGGGGTGGAGCGCTACCGCCGGATGGAGACCCTCTCCTGGGACCTCGGCATCTTCGAGCAGGTGGTCCGCGCCTACGCCCACCTCCAGGCGCCCGTCGCCGACCTGAAGGGGCCCGGCACCAACATCCTCGGCGACCACTTCAGCCCGGTGACCGCCCTGCTCGCCCCCGCCTACCGGCTCTTCCCCAGCCCCGTCACCCTGCTCGTCGCGCAGGCCGCCCTGTTCGCGCTCGCCGCCGTCCCGGTGACCCGTGTCTCGGCCCGGCTGCTCGGGCGCGGCCCCGGCCTCGCGGTCGGTGTCGCGTACGGACTGTCCTGGGGGATCCAGCGCGCCGCCGACTTCGACTTCCACGAGATCTGCTTCGCCGTCCCGCTGATCGCCTTCAGTCTGGAGGCGGTGCTGCGCGGACGGTGGCGCGCGGCGCTCTGGTACGCGCTGCCCCTGGTTTTCGTGAAGGAGGACCTGGGTCTGACGACGGCCGCGCTCGCCGTAGTCGTCGCGGTGCGCGCCCGCCGTGTCTCGCCCCGCACCGCCCGGTGGGCGCTGGCCGTGGCCGCCCTCGGGGTGGTGGCCACCCTGGTCACCCTCACCCTCGTCATCCCCGCCTTCAACTCCACCGGCGGCTACGACTACTGGAGCAAGGTGGACGGGGGCGACGCGGCGGGCCCGTTCGCCGCCTGGCACCTCAAGCTGCGCACCCTGGCCTGGATCCTGCTCCCCACCACCGGCCTGATCGCCCTGCGCTCCCCGCTGCTGCTCGTCGCCCTGCCCACCCTGAGCTGGCGCTTCCTGTCGTCGGACGACCACTACTGGTCCACGGACTGGCACTACAGCGCCGTCCTGATGCCGGTCGTCGCGCTCGCGCTCACCGACGCGGTGGCCACCGCACGGCACAGCCCGTACACGTGGCTGCGCACCCATGCCCCGAAGCTGCCGCTGTGCGCGGCCGTCGCGGCTCTCGCGCTCACCCCGTCGCTGCCCCTCGCGGCACTGACCGAGCCGGGCACGTACCAGAAGAGGCCTCAAGTAGCCGAGGCGGAAGCTCTGTTGGCGCGGATCCCGGACGGGGCGACCGTGGAGGCGGACATCGGTCCGATCGCCCGGCTCACCTCTCGCTGCCGGGTCTTCTGGGTGGGCTCGGCCCGCCCGGTCACCCCGCGCTTCATCGCGATCGACAACTCCGACGGCTGGGCGGGCGACCCCGTCCAGTACGCCACGACGCTGCACCCCGGCGCCCGATACACGGTCGCCGGGGTGGCAGGGGGTTATGTGCTGCTGCGGCTCACGACGTGACCCGCGGGACCGTACGAGCCCACCAGCGGGGGCTGAACTAGTCGGTCGCGATCGCGTTCAGTACGTTCATCCGGCCCGCCCGGAACGCCGGGATCAGCGCGGCGAACAGACCCACGAACGCGGAGGCCACGAACACGGTGGTGATGGTGGGCCAGGGGATCTCCAGGACACCCATGCCCTCCAGGGCGAGCAGCTTCTGCGCGGTGGTGCCCCAGCCCATGCCGAGCCCCAGGCCCAGCAGCGCGCCGAACAGGGCGATCACCACGGACTCCAGGCGGATCATCCGGCGCAGCTGCCGGCGCGAGAGGCCGATCGCCCGCATCAGGCCGATCTCCCTGGTCCGCTCGACCACCGACAGGGCGAGGGTGTTCACCACGCCGAGCACCGCCACGATGATGGCGAGGGCGAGCAGTCCGTACACGATGTTCAGGAGCTGGCCGATCTGGTCCTTCAGGTCCTGCTTGAAGTCGGCCTGGTTCTGCACCTTGTACTGCGGATACGCCTTCAGCGACTCCTTGAGGGAGGCGTAGGCGTCCTTCGCCCTCCCGTCGTCGGCCTTGGCGAACATCAGCATGTTCTTGGGCATCTTGTCGGCCGGCAGGTAGCGCGCGACGGTCGTGATGTTGGTGTACATCGCGCCCTTGTCGACGCTGGTGTCGTCCGAGGTGATCGCCGCGACCTTCAGTTTCGCGGTGGCGCCGCCTTTGAAGGCGATGGTCATGGAGGAGCCGACCTTGACGCCGTGTTCCTTGGCGTACGTGTCGCCCACCGACATCGCGCCGCTGCCGTACGCCGCCGCCAGGTCGCCGGCGACGGTCGTGCGCCGCAGGTCCTGACGGTAGGTGGGGTCGGCGGCGGTGACCTGGTCGTCGATCGTCTTGCCGTCGGGGGCGGTCAGCTTCGCGTCGACCGCCTTGTAGTTGGTGACGTGGGCGAGGCCCGGGGTTTTCCGCAGCGCGTCGGCGGCCTGCGGCACGATGGGCTGGCCGGTGCCGGAGGAGACGATGAAGTCGGCGCCGACCGACTTGTCGAGCTCGTCGGTGGCCGATGCGACCATCGAGGAGCCGACCACCGACAGACAGGCCACCAGAGCGAGCCCGATCATCAGGGCCGCGCCGGTCGCCCCCGTACGCCGCGGGTTGCGCAGCGCGTTGCGCTCGGCCATCCGCCCGACGGGTCCGAACATCCGCAGCACCAGGGCGCTGATCACCCGCACCACACCGCCGGCGAGCAGCGGGCCGATGACGACGAAGCCGATCAGGGTGAGCACCACGCCGAGCCCGAGCAGGAGCGAACCTGCCGATGCCTGCGAGGAGTTGGCGGAGGCGAACAGGGCGGCGGTGCCCGCGCCGGTCAGGACCAGGCCGATGGCGGCCCGGATCGCGCCGGCCTTGGCGTCGCCCGGGGTGCCGGCGTCCCGCAGGGCGGCCATCGGCGAGATCTTCCCCGCGCGGCGGGCCGGGATGTACGCGGCGACGACGGTCACCACGACACCGAGGACGAGACCGATGACGGGCGTCGTCCACTGGACAGTGAGGTCGCCGGTTGACAGCTCCATGCCGATGGAGCCCATCACCTTCATCAGGCCGACGGCGAGTCCGACGCCCGCGCCGACCCCGAGGACCGAGCCGACCACGCCGAGCAGCACCGCCTCCACCAGCACGGACCGGTTGACCTGCTCGCGGCTGGAGCCGATGGCGCGCATCAGACCGATCTCGCGGGTGCGCTGGGTGACCAGCATCGAGAACGTGTTGACGATGAGGAAGATGCCGACGAGGAAGGCGATCAGGGCGAAGCCGAGCATCGCCCACTTCATGACGTCGAGGAACGAGCCGACACTCGCGCGGCCGTCGTCCGCCGCCTCCTTCGCCGTCTGGAGCTTGTACGGGCCCGACCCGAGCGCGGCCGCCACGTCCCGCTTGAGCCGGGGATCGCTCACGCCGTCCGCGGCAGTGACGTCGATGTGCGTGAACTGGCCCGCGCCGCCGAGGAGTTCACGCTGCGCGGTCGCGGTGTCGAAGTAGACGATGGCCGCGCCGGGGTTGGTCACCTTGAAGGTGGCGATGCCGGTGATCTTGGCGGTGAAGTCGCCGGTGACGGCGATGGTGCGCAGCTCGTCACCGATCTTGAGGTGGTGCTTGTCGGCGGTGTCGGCGTCGACCATCATCTCGGTCGGCCCGCGCGGGGCGCGGCCCGAGGTGATCTCCATTGCCTTGAGGTCGTTGTCGGTCCAGTTGCCGGCGATGGTCGGGGCGCCGGTGGTGGATCCCATGTTCTCGTTCTTGGCGTTGACTACGGTGACGTTGGTGCTGCCGACCGCGCCCTCCGCCTTGCGGACGCCGGGCACTTTGGCGACCTTCGCGACGAGCGAGCCGGGCAGCGCGTCGGGCTTGCCCGTCTGTGACGGGGCACCGTCCGCGGTGGCCGACTTGGGGCTGACGGTGACGTCGGCCGAGGTCGCCGCGAACAGTTTGTCGAAGGTGGTGTTCATGGTG
Organism: Streptomyces sp. NPDC048361; assembly: GCF_040651795.1. Lineage (NCBI taxonomy): Bacteria > Bacillati > Actinomycetota > Actinomycetes > Kitasatosporales > Streptomycetaceae > Streptomyces > Streptomyces sp. NPDC048361. The sequence continues at coordinate 17,058 of NZ_JBEZKW010000093.1, read as the reverse complement.
TCGGTGAAGACGAGCGTGCCGCACACGAACGCCACCGACAGCAGGACCGCGACGGCCGAGAGCGCCATCCGTCCCTTGTGCGCGAGGACGTTGCGCATCGAGGTCTTGAGCACGCTCATGACGTACGCCCCCGCGCGTCAAAATCCTTCATCCGGTCGAGGACGGCCTCGGCGGTGGGGCGGAGCATCTCGTCGACGATGCGGCCGTCGGCGAGGTAGAGCACCCGGTCCGCGTAGGAGGCGGCGACCGGGTCGTGGGTGACCATCACCATGGTCTGGCCCAGCTCGTCGACGGACTGACGCAGGAAGCCGAGCACCTCGGCGCCGGCCCGCGAGTCCAGGTTTCCGGTCGGCTCGTCACCGAAGATGATCTCCGGCCGGGCCGCCAACGCCCGCGCCACGGCGACGCGTTGCTGCTGCCCGCCGGAGAGCTGGGTGGGCCGGTGCTTCAGCCGTCCAGCCAGACCGACGGTCTCCACCACACGCTCCAGCCACTGCGCGTCGGGCTTGCGGCCCGCGATGTCCATCGGCAGCGTGATGTTCTCCAGCGCGTTCAGCGTCGGCAGCAGGTTGAACGCCTGGAAGATGAACCCGATCCGGTCGCGGCGCAGCTGGGTCAGCTTCTTGTCCTTGAGGCCGGTGATCTCGGTCTCGTCCAGATAGATCTGACCGCTCGTCACGGTGTCGAGCCCGGCGAGGCAGTGCATGAGCGTGGACTTGCCGGAACCCGACGGGCCCATGATCGCGGTGAACTGTCCCCGGGCTATGTCGACATCGACGTGGTCGAGCGCCACGACCCGGGTCTCCCCCGACCCGTACGCCTTCACGACCTGGCGCGCCCGAGCCGCGACCGCCGTACGTCCTCCGGTGCCGCCGGTGCCCCCGTGCCGGGGAATGGTCACAGCCGTTGTCACGGTGATTCTCCTAGGTCATGTTCAGCCAGTCGCTGACGTACGTCTTGAGTCTCGGGCAAGGCGATGCTTGGCGCCCTGGTGCCCAGCGCAGTCTTGGGGGTGGGGTTTTCCCCACCCCGCCGCGGCTTCCCCCGTGGCTTCCCTGCGGTAAGACCAAGGTAAGGAGCGGATGGGGGCGTCACCTCCTCCGCCGGGACGAACGCCCCCTGCCCCGGAGTAGGGACCGCCCCCTAGGGGTCTCCGCCCCGGTGGGGGCCGACCGCGCAGTTCCCCGCGCCCTTGGCTCCGCTTTCGTGTGCGGACCGTGCTCGCTTCTCGCGCAGTTCCCCGCGCCCCTTAAAACCTGCCGCCGGGTGCGGGCCGGTGGGGGCTGGGCGCGCAGTTCCCCGCGCCCCTTAAAAGCTGCCGCCGGGTGCGGGCCGGTGGGGGCTGGGCGCGCAGTTCCCCGCGCCCCTTGGCTCCGGCGGGCGCGAGCTGGGCCGAGGGGCGAGGCACCCCTGTATGCCGGGCGAGCGCAACTCCGCTGGGGGCGCGGGGAACTGCGCGGGCGGCCCCCACCGGCGCGCAGCCGGAAACCGTGGGGACCCAGGGCGGAACCCGTCGGGGGTGGGCGGCGAGCTCAAAGTCAGGCGGGCGGGGTACCCAGCCGGCAGGCTCGGGGTCAGGCGGGCGGAGGCTCCGGGTCCTGTTGGGTCGGGGGACGGCGGCCCGTCAGGGCGGACAGGGCGTCACGCACATGAGCCATATGCGCCCGCATCTCCGCCCGCACCACCTCGTGCTCACCCACCACCCCCTCCGCCTCGCCGACAACCCGCCCCGCAACACCTCGCGCCCCCGCAACCAGCTCCGCCGCCCGAGCCTCCGCCTCCTCCTCCGCACGACGCGCACCCTCCTCCGCCTCGGCGAAATCGCGCCGCGCCCCGTCGAGCGCCGCCTCCGCCGCACGCGTCAGCTTCGCGACCCGCGCCTCCAACTCCCCCTCGCGCACGGCCTGTTCACGCTCACCGGCGACAAGCGCCTCCGCGTGGTCCCGCTCCTGCCCGGCCAGCTGCGCCTCGCAGCGCCGAACCGCCGAGGCCAGCTCTTCGGCCGCCTCCGCCCGCCGACCCTCCGCCTCGCCGCGCGCGGCGGCCCGCAATTCGTCCGCCTCCGTACCGGCATCGAGCAGCGTCCGCTCCACCCACTCCTGCGCGTCGGCGAGTACCGCCTGGCTGTGCGCCCGCGCCGCGTCCCTGGCCGCCCGGCCCGCCTCCTCCGCCGCGCGCACCGCATCCGCCGCCGCCTCCTCGGCCGCGGCCCGCACCTCGTCGGCCTCCTCGGCGCAGAGTGCGAACAGCTCACGGGCCTGCCCGCCGAGCGCCTCGTACGTCTGCGGCGCGAGCCCGGCGACCTGCTCCCGCAGCCGCGCCGCCCGCTCCGTCAGCTCGTCGACGAGGGCGGCGAGCCGCGCCTCCCCCTCCCGGGCCGCCTCCGCTTCCCGTACGAGCCGGGCCACCGCGGGGTCGACCTGGTCGGGACGGTAGCCACGGCCCCGGCCGGTCCCGAACGGCCGCGCCGACGACGGCACCGATGCTGCGCTCATCCCGAAAGCCCTCTCTCCCACACCCCGGCCGATCGAAACGAAGTGGCCGATATGGCGACACTCCGCCCACATGACACGCTCAAGGATGCGTCAATCGGCGCCAGAAGGGGACATCGCGCGGGCACCGAACGACCAAAGCGACCACCGAAACACCACCGAACCCACCAACCCCACCGACGCAACGGCCGAAGCGGCGGTCCGAAGTGAGGACCGAAGCGAGGCCCGAAGCGACAGACGAAGCGACAGACGAAGCGACGTTCCGAAGAGGCGGCCAGCGCCACGAAACCACCGAGGCGCCCACCGCGACCCGCGCGGTGAGCGCCTCCGGCGAACGAGGACAACGGTCAGAGCAGCCCGTCCCACATCTGTTCAAGCAACACCGACCACCAGCTCTCCGGCGACGCCAGCGCCGCCGGGTCGAGCGCCGCGAGCTGCGCCTGGAAGTCGACGGTCCAGCGGCCCGCCTGCTCCGGGTTGAGCCCCGACCGCAGCCGCCACATCCGGCCGAGCAGCGCGAGGGAGCGTACGAACTCGGGCAGCCCCGAGTTCACGAACTGCGGCGGCACCGACTGCCCGCCGGGCCCCGCCTCCACCGGCACCGCCACGATGTTCGCGGTCCCGTACTGGACGCAGATCGCCCGCCCGAAGTCGGAGCCCATCACCAGGTACGAGCCCGCGTCCGCGGCCGGCTGCACCCCGCGCTGCTGCGCGAGCTCCGCCAGCGTCGGCACCGGCTGGCCCGGCACGGCCTGCGCCCAGAAGAACGGGCCCAGGTCCACCGGAAGCCCCGCCCACACCAGCGTGACCGCGACGGCCTCCGGCACGCCCTGACGCGACACCGCACGCTGGTCGAAACGGAACACGCCCTGCGGGCCGAACGCACCCGTCAGCTCGTGCGCCACACCCTCCGGCGGCAGCGGCGGCGCCGGCTGCACCGCCGGAATCGGCGCCCGCACCGGCTGCGGCCGAGCGGGACCGTCCGCGACCTGCGCCAACTCGCCCTGGTGGGTGAGCAGATGCTGCACACCCTGACGACGCGAGCCGTGCTCCTTGCCGTACGGGGCGACATGCGTGATCCGCACCTGCGGCCACTGCTCACGGATCATCCGCGCGCAGTAGCCGCCCGGCAGTTCGCACGACTCCAGCTCGGTGTGGAGTTCCAGTACATGGTCCGCGGGCACGTTCATCGACCGCAGCTCGTGGAAGATCTGCCACTCCGGGTGCGGAATGCCCGGCGCCGAACGGCGGATGAGCTGCTGCTCGGAGCCGTCGGGCGCGCGGTAGCGCAACACCGCCTGGTAACCGGGGCCCACCGTGGGCAGCCCGGCGGGGGGCTGCTGGGGATAGCCGTACGCGGGCGGCGGCGGCACGGCGCCGACCGGCGGCATGCCGGGCGGCCCGGGCGGCTGCGGAACCCCGCCACCGGCACCCATCTGTCCCGGACCCGCCAGCATCGTCGCCGCGTGGTGCACACCGCCGCCGGGAACTCCGGGGCCACCGGGAACACCGGGAGCGGCAGGCGGCATGGGAGCGCCGGGCCCACCCGGGCCCCCCGGACGACCAGGCTGACCCGGCGGGCCGGGGGGCATCGGCACCCCAGGGGCTCCGGGCGCCCCGGGAGCCATGGGCGCACCCGGCCCACCAGAACCCGCGGAGCCCATACGCCCCGGGTCGGCCAGCATCGTCGCGGCGTGGTGCACACCGCCGGGCGGCGTCTGCGGCACACCGGGAGGCACGGGCGGCACCGGTGCCCCGGGCCGGCCCGGGGCTCCCGGAGGACCGGGCGGGACGGGGGCGCCGGGCGCACCGGGCGGGCCCGGCGGCATCGGCGCGAGGCCCGACTGACCCCCGAGGCTCGGGTCCGCGAACATCGTCGCGGCGTGGTGCACATCGCCCCGCGCGGGCGGCGGAGTGGGCGAACCGGGCGGCTGGGGCGGCTGCGGCCCCTGCCCCTGCCCCTGGCCGCGCCCGTCCGGCCCGAGCTGCGACACGAGCTGCGTGGGCAGATGGCCCCCGACCGACCCACCCGGAGGCGGAGTCGAACCCGGCACCGGGCCCGCCGGGGGAACGCCCGGACGGGCACCCGGAGTTCCCGGGGCGCCGGGCGGCGGCGGAGTCGTCGAACCCCCGCCGCGCGAGGCCCGCGCCCCCGGCGGCGGCCCGACCGCCTTGCTGGTCGCGGCGTCCGCGATGTCGCCGGCACCCAAAGGCACGGCGGAACCCGGGGGGGCGGCGGAACCCGAGGGCGCGGGGTACGCCACCGCAGGAACCGCAGGACCACCGGGCGCCGGGGTCGCACCCGGCGAGGTCGCACCTGGCTGAGGCGCACCCCCCGGGGCACCCGGAGTACCCGGTGCGCCCTGACCATCCGGGGCGCCCCGCTGCGGGTCGTACGCGGGCGCGAGCGCCGTCGGCGGCAGCTGACTGCCGCCCGCCATCAACGCCGTCTTCGCCTCGGGCAGCACCTTCGGCGGCGCCGCGTCGTCACCGTCCGAACCGGACAGGGCGGGCGAGTACACCGTCGCGGGCAGCGGTACGGAACCGTCGTCCGACCCGGCGTTGGTGTCCGTCCCCGCCCAGGGCGTGGCTCCGGCAGGGGTCTCCGCACCGGGAGCCCGTCCCTGCGGCGAAGCCGCACCCGTACCCGCAGCGGCCGGCCAGACGGGCTCGGCGGGTGCCGAAGGTCCACCGGCACCAGACCCACCGGCTCCCTGCGACTGCGACTGGGGCTGGGGTTGGGGCTGGGGCTGGGAGGTCCCGGAGGCAGTGGCAGAGGCGGCGCCCGCACCCCGCCGGTCCGGGATGCCCAGCCGGTCGGCCGCCTCCTGCAACCACTCCGGCGGGCTCAGCAGGAACGACGTCTGGTTCAGATCGATACGCGCCGGGGGCTCCGGCGCCGCCGGCGCGTTCTCGGGCACCCCGTACTCCTCCTCGTACCGGCGGATCACCTCACCCACCGGCAGCGCCGGCCACAGCGAGGCGTCCCCGCTGTCCCGGGCGATCACCAGGCGCTGCGCGCCGCCGTCGACCGCGGGCCCGTTCTCACGGTCCTCCGCCCACACCACGAAACCCAGCTCGAACTCCCGCACCCGCACCTCACGGTGCTGGTACGCGGGCACATCGCCGTTGATCCACTCTTCCGCGCGCTCCTGCGCCTGAGCGAAAGTCACCATCGGCCGGCTCACTCCCCTACCGAGGTCGTCTCGACGACGCGCGCGAAGCCGCCGTCCACCATCAGGTTCGCCACGGTCTCCAGCTCCGGCGGATTGCCCGCGAGCCGCGCCAGGAACGCGTCGAAATCGTCACCGCAGGGCAGCAGCAGCCGCTCCACCCGCTCGTTCACGCTCAGGCCGTCCTGGTCCCGCGCGTCGTCGTACGCGCAGAACCAGACCGAGCCGGGCGCGGAGCCGCGCACCTTCACGGCGAGGATCCCGCCCTGGACGAACGCGACACCCAGATAGTCCTTGGTGAGGTGATCGCGGAGACACTTGTTGATGTAGACCAGGTCGTTGACGGCCGCCTCCTCGCGCACCGTGAAGAACGGCTGGTCCACCAGGAGGCCCAACTCCGCGTCGAGCGCCGCGCCGACCGGGGCGCAGCCGCCCGCGGCCTTCAGGAACGAGCGGTAGGCGCCGGGCAGCCGGTACCCCAAGTCCTCCTCCACACCGAGGAGTTGGGACTCCGACACCGCCACCGACCCCTTCGGCAGACCGAAGTGCGCGGGCCGCGTCTCCTGCAACGGGCGCGTGCCCCGCTTGTCGTGCTCGACCTGCGCGGTGGCCAGACCGCCGAAGTGACGCAGCAGCGCCTTCACCTCGACCGGCACCAGTTCGAGACGGCGGCCGCCCGCCACGTGGTGCCACGTCCAGCCGTGCGGCGTCGCCACCGCGGCGATCGTGTCCCACAGCTCGTGGCCCGACGCGGCCAGCGCCGCGTTCGCCGACACGTAGTCGGTCAGCCGGAGCTCGTCCACCCCGAACCCCTCGGGGGGCTCGGCGATCTCCACCCCCGCACGGGCGTACGCGGAGAAGACCGGGAAGCCGTTCTCGTCCACCCGCACCCCTCTGGGATGCCGGGCGGCGCGGACCGGGTCCGGGAAGTGCACGACCTGCCCGGCGTAGGCCGCGTTCGGTGGCGCGGCATGCTGCCCGAGCCGACCTGTCGTCATGGCGGTTGCCCCCTGCTGCGTACTCCTGCGTCTGGCTGGTGAGGACCAGACTATGCGGTGGTGCAATACCGGGAACCGGCCCCGCGATCCGGTCACCAACGGTCACGCACATATCACCCTGCGCCGGTGATACGTCGCTTATCACGCCCCAGCTTCCGTACCACCACTCACATTTGGCAGGCTGTCCCCGCAACTCGGGGGCGCTGACACGTGCGGCTGAAGCCGCCGCCAGTGGGAGGAACACCAGCACCATGCAGACCGCAGCAGACGAAACATCCACAACACGGGCCGCGCGCGGGGGGCCGGGGGGGCCTGGGGGCGCACCGGGTACGCCGACACCGGGGGCCACCCTGGCGCCAGGACCGATGCTCGGCACGCCGGGGGCGGACGGTACGAGTTCGCCTGGAGGGACCCATTCGCCGGGGCCGGGGGCCACGAACTCGCCGGGTGGTCCGAACCCGCCGGGGCCGGGGGCCACGAACTCGCCGGGTGGTCCGAACCCGCCGGGTGACCCGCGCCTCACCTGGAGCGCCACGGCGACCACCGCCGCGCCCTTACTCCGTCACCGTCGCGACGGCATCCTCCCCGCCATAGCCGCCGCGCTCTCCGTCCGCGGCGAAACCCTCACCTGCACCGCGGGCAAGGGCGAACAGCCGCCCGTCCTGCACACCCTCGTCCAGGACTACCTCGACACCCTCACCAGCGGCCAGCGCGAACGCTTCACCGGCCGCTGCCCCGAAGCGATCCTGCTCTCGCGCCACCTGACCGCCGTCGAGACGGGACGTTCCAAACGCGCCCAGCGCAAACCCCTCACCCACGGCGAAGCCCGCCGCGCCCTCAAACACGCCAAGCTGACCGCGCGCCGCATACGCGAGGACGGCGACCCCCTGCACGGCAGTTACGCCCCTCCCTGCCGCTCCTGCACCGCGCTCCTGGCCCACTTCGGCGTCCGCAGCGTCGAGCCGTAGACCCGGCACCGCACCCCGCCCCCTCCCACCGAAAGGCCGCGGCCGATGCCGGACACCTCGACCACCCGCTTTCCCGTCCCCGTCGACGCCGCCCTGCGCTCCGCCGGCTGGCAGCCCGGCCGCTGGGACATCCGCCAGGCCGAGGCCTGGGCCGACGTGCTGCGCGGCCACGCCTCCCCCGCGGGCCACCGGCACACCGTGTTCCCCGCCGCCGTGGAAGCCTGGGCCGAATTCGGCGGGCTCCGCCTCACCGCGCCGGGCCCCGGCCGCCGCAACGCCCCGGCCGCCCTGCGCTTCGACCCCCTCGCCGGACTCCACCTCGCCCGCACCCTGGCGGACCTCGGGCGGGCCCTCGACACGGACATCGCGCCGCTGGGCGAGGAGGGCGATCAGCAGGCGGTGCTCGCCATCGACGCGGAGGGCCGCGTGTACTCCCTCGACCACACCGGCGACTGGTACCTCGGCCCCGACATCGACCACGCCCTCAACACCCTGATCACCGGCACCCAGCCGGTCCGCCTGACAGCGGGCTGAGCCCTCGCGCCGCCCCGACGGCCCGGCGGCCTGACGCCCCCACTGCTCGGCGCCGAACATCAGCCGCCTTCCCACACCGTGAGGGATGTCGGGATGGGACGGGATGGAGTGGAGTGGCCCCCGGCCTTTGGGGCGGAGCCCCCGGGCTTTGGGGCGGAGCCCCCGGCCCCCGCAGTTCGGGTGCGGACCGTGCTGGGGAGTTCGGGTGCGGACCGTGCTGGGGCCCCGCGCAGTTCCCCGCGCCCCTAGTAGGGCACCCGGCGCCGAGAACCCGCACCCACTACCGGAGCCATCCCAAGCAAGGCCACCCGATGCCGAGACGGCACCCGGTGGCCCGGGGGCGCCGCCAGTGCGGCACTCGGCGACGCGAACGGGCCGGCCCGCAGGCCACCCGGCACGGGCCTTACGGCGTGACCACCGTGCGGTCCGGGAGGACTGCCGAGACGCGGAAGCCACCCTCATCCGTCGGCCCCGACACGAACACCCCGCCCAACCCCAGCACCCGCTCCCTCATCCCCACCAGCCCATTCCCCCCGCTCGGCAACCCCGCATCCGCCGTGACCCCGTCCGCAGGCCCGTTCTCCACCTGCATCGCCACCTCGGCCTCCCGGTACGCCAGCCGCACCATCACCTTCGCGCCCGCCGCATGCTTGTGCACATTGGTCAGCGCCTCCTGCACCACCCGGTACGCCGTCTGCTCCACCAGCGCGTCACACCCCCGCGCCTCCCCCTGCACCATCAGCTCCACCACCATCCCGGCCTCCCGGGACTGCCCCACCAGCGCCTCGATGTCCGCCAGACACGGCCCCTCCTCCGCGGCCGCCGCGGCCACCGCCGCCGCCACCCCCACCGCCGCAAGCGGCACCGCGTCCACCCGCACCGCCACCGGCTGCGGATCAGCCGCCCGCAACACCCCGAGCATCTCCCGCAACTCCGTCAACGCCTGACGCCCCATGTCACCCACGAGCGCCGCGTTCTTCACGGCCTTCTCCGGATCCTTGCGCGCCACCGCCTGCAACGCCGCCGCGTGCACCACCATCAACGACACCCGATGCGCCACCACGTCGTGCATCTCCCGGGCGATACGCGTCCGCTCCTCCGTACGCGCCCACTCCGCCCGCTCCTCCGCCCGGTCCGCGAGCAGCGACAACTCCCGCTCCAGCGAATCCGCCCGCTCCCGCAACGACTCCATCAGCCGCCGCCGCGCCCCTATATACAGCCCGTACAGCAACGGCGGACCCGAGATGCCGACCGACATCACCACCGACACCAGCGGCACGTACCAGCGCCCCGGGTCGTACTCACCCCGCGCCACACTCTGGTGCATCCGCACGAACGTGACGATGAACGTCCCCGCCACCGACATCCCCGCCAGCGCCGCCGTGATCCTGCGCGGCACCTCGGACGCGGCCAGCGTGTAGAGCCCCACCACGCTCAGCATGAACCCCATGCCGGCCGGGGTCACCGCGATCGACACCAGCACCACGGCGATCGGCCACCGCCGCCGCAGCACGAGCGAGGCCCCCGCCACCAGTCCGAGCACCACCGCCGCCGGCACGGGCAGCCCCGAGTCCCCGGCGAAGTTCACACCCTCCAGCGCACACTCCAGCGCGGAGAACACCCCGAGCGAGACATCCAGCACGGCGCCACGCCTGCGCTCCCACCACCACCAGCCACGGGAGGTCAACCCCGTGGCTTCCTGGTCAGCCCCCGTTGCGGTCATGGCTCCCAGCCTACGGGCGGGCGCGAACGTTTTTCCTTCACCTTTTTCCACAGCGCGAGCGGCACGAAATCACCCCGAACACGCCGGAAATCACCATCCATCCCACGATGGAGTGAATACGCCGATTCCTCGACCGGACGTCCGCATTCCGGACGAGCGTGGCCGTATGACATCGACCACACCCGGCAAGTACGCCGACTTCGAGGCCTTGCGCGAGCAGGCGATCGCGCTGCGGCGCGAGGGGTTCAGCCTGCGCCAGATACGCGACCGCCTGCACATCGACAACAACGACATCCTCCACCGCCTGGTGAAGGGTGAACCGGCCCCGGAGTGGACCAAACGCCCCAACGCCAAGGACGACCTACGCGAACGCGCCCGGCAGCTCCGCACGCAGGGCATGACGTACGACCAGATCCAGGTCGAGCTCGGCTGCTCGAAGAGCTCGATATCGCTGTGGGTACGCGACCTCCCCAAGCCCGAGCCCCGGTACACCGAAGCGGAACGACACGCCCTGATGCATCAGGGGCTCGCCCGGCTTCGCGCCGCGCAGGACGAGGAGCGCCGGGAAACCAAAGCGGCAGCCCGCGACGAGGTCGGGAAGCTCTCGGACAGGGAGCTGTTCCTCGTCGGTGTGGGCCTCTACTGGGCCGAGGGAGCGAAGGACAAGACCTACCGCCGCTGCGAGCAGTTGCAGTTCATCAACAGCGATCCCGGAATGATCCAGGTCTACCTCAACTGGCTGGAGCTACTGGGCGTCCCGCGGGAGCGGATGCGCTTCCGCGTCAGCATCCACGAATCGGCCGACGTCGCCGAAGCCGAGCGATTCTGGGCCGAACTGGCCGGGGTCGACCCCGCCACCTTCCAGCGGGCCACGCTCAAGAAACACAATCCACGCACCAACCGGAGGAACACGGCTGACGCATACCGGGGCTGCCTCGTGATCTACGTGACCAAGGCCGCCGATCTCTACCGTCGCGTGGAGGGCGCCTGGTGCGGCATAGTGTTGAGTGCCAATCCGGCGACCTGACCAATTGTCCGGTTTAGTCGGTTTCCATCCCCCGTGGTGTAATTGGCAGCACTGGGGCTTTTGGTGCCCTATGTCCGGGTTCGAGTCCTGGCGGGGGAGCTATGCGAGCGGGTCCTGACGATTTTCGTCAGGACCCGCTCGCATTTCCCCAGCCCCCACCCCGATTTCATCCGCGAAACCCCCCGGTATCCTTCGGATGTCCACCCCCCGAAGCCGAAGGGCACCTCCGTGAGCGCAACCCGCCCGGCCGCCGTCGTCGTCCTCGCCGCGGGTGAGGGCACCCGCATGAAGTCGGCCACTCCCAAGGTTCTGCACGAGATCTGCGGGCGCTCGCTCGTCGGCCACGTCGTGGCAGCCTCCCGTGAGCTCGACCCCGAGCACCTCGTCGTGGTCGTCGGCCACGCCCGCGAGCAGGTCTCCGCGCACCTGGGTGCGGTCGACGCGGGTGTGCGAACCGCCGTCCAGTACGAGCAGAACGGCACCGGGCACGCGGTGCGGATGGCGCTTGAGGAGCTGGGCCAGTCCATCGAGGGCACGGTCGTCGTGGTGTGCGGCGACACCCCGCTGCTGAGCGGCGCCACGCTCGCGGAGCTGACCCGTACGCACGAGAACGACCGCAACGCCGTGACCGTGCTGACCGCCGAGGTCGCCGACTCGACCGGCTACGGCCGCATCGTGCGGGACGACGTCTCGGGCGCGGTCACCGCGATCGTCGAGCACAAGGACGCGACCGACGCGCAGCGCGCGATCCGTGAGATCAACTCCGGTGTGTTCGCGTTCGACGGCGCGCTCCTCGCGGACGCGCTGGGCAAGGTGCGTACGGACAACAGTCAGGGCGAGGAGTACTTGACGGACGTGCTCGGGATTCTGCGGGAGGCGGGGCACCGGGTGGGTGCGTCGCTCGCGGGGGACTTCCGGGAGATCCTGGGGATCAACAACCGGGTGCAGCTGGCGCAGGCGCGCCGGCTGCTGAACGACCGTCTGCTGGAGCGGGCGATGCTCGCGGGTGTGACGGTGGTGGATCCGGCGACGACGTTCGTGGATGTGCAGGTGACGTTCGAGCAGGACGCGGTCGTGCATCCGGGGACGCAGCTGCTCGGTGCGACGCATCTGGCTTCCGGCGCGGAGGTCGGTCCGAATTCGCGTCTGACGGACACGGTCGTGGGCCGGGGCGCGCGGATGGACAACGCGGTGTCGTACGACTCTGAGGTGGGCGAGGGTGCGACGGTCGGGCCGTTCGCCTATTTGCGTCCGGGTACGCGGCTCGGTGTGAAGGCCAAGATCGGTACGTACGTCGAGACGAAGAACGCGACGATCGGTGAGGGGACGAAGGTTCCGCATCTGTCGTATGTGGGGGACGCGACGATCGGTGAGTACACGAACATCGGCGCGGCCAGCGTGTTCGTGAACTATGACGGTGAGTCGAAACACCACACGACGATCGGCTCACACTGTAAGACGGGTTCGGACAACATGTTTGTTGCGCCCGTCACAGTGGGGGACGGTGCTTACACCGCCGCGGGTTCGGTGATCACGAAGGATGTGCCGGCGGGTTCGCTGGCCGTGGCGCGGGGCCAGCAGCGGAATATCGAGGGTTGGGTGGAGCGCAAGCGTCCGGGAAGTGCTGCCGCGCAGGCCGCTCAGGCTGCGGCCGAGCAGCCGGTTGGCGAGAACTGACCGGATTCGGGCGCGTCTTTCACGGGCTACCGTGATAGGTGCACATATTCGGCTGGCTCGCGGCGAGAGGGACCGCGCGGGCGCAGCAGCATCGAACTTGTCTGAGGAGACTGTGCTGTGACCGGGATCAAGACGACCGGCGAGAAGAAGCTGATGCTCTTCTCCGGCCGCGCCCACCCCGAGCTGGCCGAGGAGGTTGCGCACCAGTTGGGTGTGGGCCTCGTGCCGACGAAGGCCTTCGACTTCGCGAACGGTGAGATCTACGTTCGTTTCCAGGAGTCGGCGCGTGGTGCGGACTGCTTCCTGATCCAGAGCCACACGGCTCCGATCAATAAGTGGATCATGGAACAGCTGATCATGATCGATGCCCTGAAGCGGGCGTCGGCACGATCCATCACCGTGATCATTCCGTCCTACGGCTATGCCCGTCAGGACAAGAAGCACAAGGGCCGCGAGCCGATCTCGGCGCGTCTGGTCGCCGACCTCCTGAAGACGGCCGGCGCGGACCGCATCCTCACGGTCGATCTGCACACGGACCAGATCCAGGGCTTCTTCGACGGTCCGGTGGACCACCTCACGGCGCTTCCGGTCCTCGCGGACTACGTGGGTGCGAAGGTCGACCGTTCGAAGCTGACGATCGTGTCGCCGGACGCCGGCCGGGTACGGGTCGCCGACCGCTGGTGCGACCGGCTGGACGCGCCGCTGGCGATCGTGCACAAGCGCCGCGACAAGGACGTCGCGAACACGGTGACGGTGCACGAGGTCGTCGGTGACGTGAAGGGCCGCGTCTGCGTCCTGGTGGACGACATGATCGACACGGGTGGCACGATCTGCGCCGCGGCGGACGCGCTGTTCGCGCACGGTGCGGAGGATGTCATCGTGACGGCCACGCACGGCATCCTGTCGGGTCCGGCCGCGGACCGTCTGAAGAACTCCAAGGTGAGCGAGTTCGTGTTCACGAACACGCTGCCCGACCCGTCGGACCTGGAGCTTGACAAGATCACGGTCCTCTCGATCGCGCCGTCGATCGCGCGTGCGGTCCGTGAGGTGTTCGAAGACGGCTCGGTGACGAGCCTCTTCGAGGAGAACTAGCAAGTAGCCGCAGGGAGTTGGGGCCGCGTCCACTTTTGGACGCGGCCCTTCTTCACACCCCGGCCGGTGCGTCGTGCCCTATGGCCGCGCGGACCTGTGCCACCTACGCGGCTCCGCCACGACGAACGCGACCCGTTCGGCGCCGGGTGCCCTACAGGGGCGCGGACCTGTGCCACCTGCGCGGCTCCGCCACGACGAACGCGACCCGTTCGGCGCCGGGTGCCCTACAGGGGCGCGGGGCTGTGCCACCTGCGCGGCTCCGCCACGACGAACGCGACCGGTTCGGTGCCGCGTGCCCTACAGGGGCGCGGGGAACTGCGCGAGACGCGGGCACGGTCCGCAGACGAAATCGGGGTTGAAGGGGCGCGGGGAACTGCGCGACCAACCACCCACCGGTCCGCGGCCGAAAGCCAGGCTGGGGGCGCCCCCAGTTCCCACGCCAAACCTCCCCGGCCCGCGGCCGAAAGCCCGGTTGGGGCGCACCCCAACTCACCCGCCAACCCGCCCGGCCCGCGGGCGAAAGCGGGGTTGGGGCGCGCCCAGTTCACACGCTCCCTCGCCCAGTTCACACGCTCCCTCGCCCGGCTCGCAGCGCGTCCACCGCGATCCGGGCCGCGCGCCCGACCGCCGCATCCGCCGCAGGCAACGTCGCCGCCGTGGACGCCGCCCGGGTGAAGACCGCGACGGCGTACCGTCCCCCGTCGGGGTATTCGACCACCCCCGCCTCATGCCGCTGCGTAGGCAACGACCCCGTCTTCCCGCTGACGCGTACGTCGTCGAAGGGGAACCCGGAGGCAAGCCGGTGGCTCCACGCCTGGACTCCGAGCACGGCGCGCAGCTCCTCGCCCCACTCCCCGCCGCACACCTCGTCGCGCCAGACCGCCCCGAGCAGCTGGGCCATTTCGCGTGGGGTGGAGCGGTTGGTGCGGGCCGGGTCGAGGGCAGTGAGGCGGGCGACGGCTGCGGGGTCGACGAGGGCGGCGGCCCCGCCGGAGCCGGCGTCGGCGAGCAGCGTCGCGTACAGGTCGGCCTGGTTGTGGACGGCGATGGTGCGGCGAAGACCGAGGGCGCTCATGGTCGCGTTGACGGTGTCGAGGCCGACGTGGTCCCACAGGACGTCGGCCGCGGCGTTGTCGCTGACGGCGATGGAGAGTGAGGCGAGGTCGCGCGGGGAGAGCCGGGCCGCGTCGCGCATGACGGCGAGTCCGGTGGGGCCGGGGGCGCGGCCGGCGGCCGGGATGTCGAGGGGGGTCGCGGGGTCGAGACGGCCGGCGGCGGCTTCGCGGTAGAGAGTGGCGACGAGGCACAGCTTGTGGACGCTGGCGGTGGAGACGGGGGTGTCGGCGCCCAGCGCGACGGTGGAGCCGGTGTCGATGTCGGTGGCGCAGAGCGCTCCGCTGACCCCGGCGTCGGTGAAGGCGGCGGTGATACGGCCACGTACGGGGGTGTTCACAGCGGGAACTCCGATGCGGGGCGGGGGAACAGGCGCCGTTGCGGGGTGGCGGGGACGAGCCCGGCGTGTTCGCGCAGGACGTCGTGGGCCGCTTCGGTGAAGAGGCGGACGGCGGGTCCGTCGCGTCCGGCGGGCCAGGCGGTGGAGGTGCGCCAGGTGAGCGGGGTGCCGCGCAGGGGGCGCCAGGTGGTGCCGGGTTCGGGGGCGGGCCGGGGCAGCAGGGCGACGACGTGGGTGCCGGACAGGATGAGGGCATGGGTGAATTCGCTGCCGGTGACATCGCGTACGGCGCCGGGGGTGCAGCCGTGGCGGGCGCAGGCGGTGAGTGTTTCGTCGTGGAGGGCGGGGGCGGTGGCACGGGGGAAGAGGAGGAGTTCGCGGCCGTCGAGGTCGCGTACGTCGATCGCGGTGTGCCGGGCGAGGGGGTCGTCGACGGCGAGGAGCGCGCCGAGCGGCTGGTGGAGCTGGGGGCCGAAGCCGAGGCCGGTGGCGGGGCAGGGGTGGCGGACGATGCCGGCGTCGAGGGTGCCCGCAGTCAGTTCGGCGGTCTGCTCGGCGGTGGTGAGTTCGCGCAGGTCGAGGGTGCCGCCGGGGCTGCGGTCGCGGTAGGCGGTGAGCAGGGCGGCGACCGTGGCGCCGCCGAGCTGGGGCGGTACGGCGGCGCGCAGGGTGCCGGCGGCGCCGCCCTGGACGCGGCCGACGAGGGTACGCAGCCGGTCGGCGGCGTCGAGCAGGGTGTGCGTTTCGGCGAGGACGAGGCGGCCGGCGGGGGTGAGGGTGGCGCCGGTGCGGCCACGGTCGAGGAGGCGGACGCCGAGTTCGCGTTCGAGGCGCTGGATGCGCTGCGAGAGGGAGGGCTGGGCGACCCGCAGGCGTTCGGCGGCACGGCCGAAGTGCTGTTCTTCGGCGACGGTCCGGAAGTACCTGAGGTGCAGCAGCAGGTCCATGAGCGGCAAGGATAGGGGAATGCCTATGGGGAATCGTCCGATAGGTGCGCCCGGGACAGAGCGATGGGGTCGTCCGTACGCGGCCGCCGGTTGATCCATCCGTACGCCGCCGGTTGATCCAATTGGGCGGTCGGGGAGTCGACGGGTACTCTGGGGCAGTTGCTCGGCGAGGGAGGCCGTATCCGGGGTATCCGGAGTACGGCGGTCCGTTATCGACGCGCTCTTCGTAGCAGGCCAGTCGTGGCCGGGTGACCACCTTTTTGGGATCACTTTCTACGAGGAGTGCACATGGCTGAGATCAAGCTTGCCGCCGACGTCCGTACCAGCTTCGGCAAGGGCGCTGCCCGCAGCATCCGCCGCGAGAACAAGGTTCCGGCGGTCATCTACGGTCACGGCACCGAGCCGGTCCACGTGACCCTGCCCGGCCACGACCTGCACCTGGCGCTGCGTACGGCGAACGTCCTGCTCTCCCTGGACATCGACGGCAAGACCGAGCTCGCCATCCCGAAGGCCGTCCAGCGCGACGCCATCAAGGGCTTCCTGGTCCACGTCGACCTGCTGCTCGTCAAGAAGGGCGAGAAGGTCACGGTCGAGGTCGCGGTCGAGACCGAGGGCGACCTGGCCCCGGGCAGCTTCCTGGTCGAGAACGTGCTGAACACGCTCTCCGTCGAGGCCGAGGCCACCCACATCCCGACCTCCGTCACCGTCTCCATCGAGGGCCTCGAGGCCGGCGCGGCGATCCACGCCAAGGACATCAAGCTGCCGTCGGGCACCACCCTGGCCACCGACCCCGAGGCCGTCGTCATCCAGATCCTGGCCGCGCAGGCCGAGGAGCCGGCCGCCGACACCGAGGCCGCCGAAGGCGCCGAGGCCTGAGCCGCACGCTCTGCCTGAGGTCCGTGCGGGGCACGGGTCTTCGACGGGGCGGCGGGCCCCCCCGGGCCCCCCCCCCCGCATTTCGTTGTAAGAGGAGG
>NZ_JBEZKW010000092.1:0-23006 GCF_040651795.1 Streptomyces sp. NPDC048361 | reverse complement strand
GACCCGCGGCCAACCGCGGGGCCATTTTCGGCGGGCCACATGGGGGGGGGGGCGCCCGGGCTCTTGTTTTGCGTGTTGGCCGGAGGCCGCCACAGGGAGTGAAGGCCTATATGAAGTACCGGTGCCCAGGCGGCGGCTGCATCAGAGGGCGGGCAGCGGCTGCTGTGCGGGCGCGGAAACCCAGCGCTCCTTGGCGTAGGCCTCCTGCTCGTAGGCGAGTTGGCCCATGATGTAGGTCTCCTTCACGACCCGGTCGTCGGCCAGGGTCATCAGCACGAAGAGCTTCTCGTGCCACTGGTCGAGCAGGCTGCGCTGGTTGCCGCTGACGTCCTTCGGCTCGACGTTCTCGATCCGGCGCTTGATCACCGGGGTGGCCGCCATGTCGAGTACCACGAAGTCCGCCTCGTTGCCGGACCGGAAGGAGCCGATGCCCGGGCCTCCCAGGCCCTTGTTGTTCGCATAGGGCTTGTCGAGGTAGAGAGCCCGAGCTCCGCCGAGGGTTGCCAGATAGAACGCGCGCCAGGCAGTCAGCTTCGGGTACGGGTTCTTCCACCCCGGCGGTCGGGGCGCGCACACCGGCGGGTTGAACTCCTCGGGAACGTGGTTCAGCGCCTCTATCGCCTGTGCCTTGTACGCCGCGCCGAGGGTGTGCAGGATCGAATAGTTGGTGCCGCCGCCGCAGTCGGTGCCCATGCCGACCCGGACGCCCTTGTCGATCGCGTCCACAAGGTTGTGCACACCGCTGCCCAGGAAGAAGTTGGACGTCGGGCAGTGGGCGATCGTTGCACCGCTCTTGGCCAGCAGATCCCGGTCATCGCCGTTGATCGACACGCAGTGGGCGTACAGGGCGCGCTCTCGGAGCAGTCCGAACTTGTCGTAGGCCTCGGTGTAGGTGCCCACATCGAACTTCCTGCGGGCGATCGACTCTTCTTCCAGGTTCTCCGACAGGTGCGTCTGCAGCCACAGCGGCTTGCCCTGCTGGTCGTACTCGTCCATCAGGTCGGAGCACATCTGCAGCATGGAATCGCTACAGGTCATCGCGAACCGAGGGGTTACCGCATACAGCAGGCGCCCCTTCCCGTGCCACTTCTCGATCAGGTCGATATTCTGCTGACGGGCGTCGGCCACCGTCTTGTCGAACTGATTCTCCGGAAGGACGGCGCCATTGGGCGGCTGGTCCTGGACGACCTTTCCCGTAAGCATGCGCATGTTGCGCTTCAGTGCCTCTTGGAAGAATCCCTCGACCGACTGCCAGGGCGTGCTTGACAGTACGAGGCTGGTTGTCGTTCCCGCGCTGAGCAGAGTGTCCAGGAAGAATCGAGCGATTTCCTTGGCGTGGTCCAGATCCTCGAACTTTGCCTCGGCCGGCCAAATGTACTTCTCCAGCCACTGGAGAACCTGGTCTCCGTAACCCGCGATCGCGTCCATCTGTACGTAATGGATGTGGGTGTCGATGAACCCGGGCGTGATCAGGCAGTCCCGGTACTCCCTGAGCCGCCCCGACTCCCGCCAGTGCCCGTACTCCGACTCCGACCACTCGGCGACGGATTCGACCTTGCCATCGGCCGATACCACCAGTACGCCGTCCGGGAGGAAACGCATCTTGGCATCGGGGCCGTCCATGCTCGGCTCAAGGGACTGGCCGGGGTCCTCCGAGAAGTCGAGGATTGCAGCTCGGTAAGCCAGTCGCGTACCGGTGCCCCCGCCATGTTGCAACGTTTCAGTCCGGGCGTTGTTCGTCATACTCGCTTCTTCCTTCTCACTAGTTACGACAGCAGGGGTTCACGCTGTTGATGCCCAGTGGGATTGCTTCCGCTAACCAGGCACGCCGACGTCCGCGGACGCCAGCTTCCGGCGTGTACATGGCCACGGATATTCCTCTCAGATGGACGATCAGCGCTGCGGGGGCGTCCGAAGAGCGCATCGCAGCACTGAGGAGTAGACAGGCAAAAGAGGGTTCGCAGCACGGGGCTGAAAACACGAAACGCTCGCAAGTCCCGATCACCTCTTCGTAGAGTCCTACAGGTGAACATTGAACCCGATCGCGCTGGGTAAGTGTTTCCGCCATGGGGGTGACGGCAGGTGACCAGCCGGTCCGCAGGCAGCCGGCGGGCTCGCCGGCTTGGACGCGCTCAGCTCCCCTCGACAGCCCAGAGCGGCGAAATGGCCGCCCCCCGAAGGGACTTGGCGCGCAGAGACTCCATCCCGAGGTGCAGGGCGGTGGCTCGGTGGGCGTAAGCGTCCTCTATGGGCAGGTAGTAGACGAGGTTGAAGTATTCGTGGGCGCCCCGCAGCCGGCTGTAGTCGTAGCCCGTGGAACGGAGCCAGAGGGTGCCCGCGTGACGGTAGTAGAGGCTGAAGGCAGCCATGCGGCCATCGGCATATGCGGCGCAGACAGTGCCGCTGTCGGCCATTCCGGCGGCCTGGTCATGCAGCATTCTGGCCATGACGGCGGGGTCGACCGGGTGGTTGTGGCGCTCCTGGAGTTGAGCGGCCAGTGCGCCGGCGGCGTCGGCGCACTCGGAGAGCCGCAGGGTGCGGAGTTCGTATCCGGCTTCGGCGAAAGCTCGCCGTTCACGACGGATGGTGACACGTCGTTTGGAAGGGAGGGCGGCGAGATAGTCGTCAAAAGTGCTGCCTCGCAGCGGGATTCGGGCGTCCTGGTTCAGTTGGGCGGGCTTGGTGCCGCAGGCCGTGGCGAGTTCGGCGGCCGCGGCGTCGGTGACGTACAACCACCACGGCTCTGCCTTGTGGACGGCTGCTAGAGATCGGGCCGCCGCGACAAGCCGGTTCAGTGCCTCACGCCGCTGTTCGGGGCCGAGGCGCGAGTGGAGGAGAGGGGCGTTCAGGTAGCCACGCCGGGCTCCCGCGAGCAGGGTCCGGACGGCCGGCCGGCCGGGGATGAGTTCGTGCACGCGGTAGAGGTCGTTGGGCTCGGTCTCGACGACGTACAGCGGCACGGCGGCGATCAGGCCCTCGCCGTCGTGGACCAGCGCGTAGTGGGCCTGGGCGGTGGGGTCGGGCTGTTGGGCAGTGAGCCACTGGTGGGAGAGGTACAAGCCCGCCTCTACGGCCAGTGCGTCCCACGTGACGGCGGGGACGTCCCTGATGTCGCGTATGAGGGTGACGTTCACGGCGCTGGTTCCTTCTGGTCGGTAGGTCGAGGCAGTGGCCGTGGGCACGGTGAGCAGGCAGCCCGCACGTCCTTACGCCCCTGCGCCGGCACAGGCGAAGTCCGAACCGCCTTATCTAAAGGGAGAGTTGACGGGAGGTTACGAGGCCGCGCCTTCCTCAGCCGGCAGGGCGGGAGGAGCCGGTTCCGATCGGTCGCGGTCCTTCGGTGGGGAGTCGCCGAGACTCAGCACCAGCGGTACCGCCAGCAGGTTCAACGCGCCCAGAACCACCCAGGGCCAGACCGGGCCGTGGCCCAGGAGCGCGGTGAGGACGGCAGGGGCGGCCGCGTTGCCGAGGCTCCAGGACAGCTGGAAAGCACCGAGATAGCGTCCGCGAATGCGCTCCGGAGCCAGCGAAGCGCTGAGCTCACTGCTCGTCGGCAGGCTGAGCATTTCCGCGATGGTGAACACCGCCGTCGCCAGCAGCACACCTGCGACCACCACCCAGTCGGGGAGTGCGAGCAGCAATCCGAAGCCGGCGAAGGCCAGGGCGTTGACCACTCCTGCCAGAGCCAGAACCCGGGTTGGGGGGCGACGTTCGATCATGCGGGTGACCAGCGTTTGCACCAGGGCGACAAAGACCATATTGCCGACCATGCAAGCCCCGACCAGCCAAGCGGCGGCGTGCAACTCCTCGGTGATGTAGACGGCGAGAAGGACCGGCAGCACACTCGCGGCAAGCACGAAGGCCAGATTGGCCAGGACCAGCCGCAGATAGCGCATGTCCCGCAACACCGCGCCGTAGCCGCCTCTTCTGGTCTGGGGGGAGAGGCCGGGTGAAACATCCGTGGATTCCGGCCGCCAGCCGGCTATCAGGCAAGCGGCGATCACAAAGCTCAGCGCGTTGACCAGAATCAGCACCCGGACGCCGCCGCGGTCCAATGCGATCGTGATGGACGCGAGGGCGGCGCCGAAGCCGCCGCCGATATTGCGCAGGGCGCTGATGAAACCGAACCACCGGGCATGGTCGTGGCTGCTCGCCACAAGCAGCACGAGGCCTCGGCTGGTGGTCCAGTAGAGGCTGGAACCCACCTGAACGACGAACTGAACCGCGGTGATCTTCCACACCGAATCTGCGGCAAGGAAGGTACAGAACCCGATAGCCGAGATGACGTTGGCGGCAACAACCACTCTACGGGCACCGATTCTGTCCATCAGCGAGCCGGCCAGGAGTGGAGTGGGCAGAGCAAGGAGCTGGCCGAGCGAGAGCGCGGCGCCGATGGAGCCGAGTGGCAGAGAAGTCGTGGTGGTGAAATAGATGACGGTGAAGGCGAGGACGAGCCCGTTGCCGAGGCTGTCCATGATGTTCGCGGAGACGAAACGACCGCTCCCGGCCAGGTCGGGTAGTCCCCATTTCGTGAGCAGGTCGCGCCCTGTCATCGTGACTCGCGTCGGTCGACGAGGGGCAGCGCGACGAGGGGCACCGCGACACGGGCGCCGTTCACAGCTGCGCTCCACGCCCGCGAATCTCCGGAGCCAGCAGCGGGTAAGCACTTCCGCAGCGGTAGCCGGCTCATGCCGCGGCCTCGGCCGCCCCGGCACCGCGAGGAAAGAAGTCCACCAGCATCATGTCCCGGACTCCCACGGGCATGTCGCCGGCCACCGCGACGGCTGACACACCGTGGAAGACTCGCCGATCATCGATGATGACCGTGTCGAACGGCTCGGTGAGCAGCGTACGGAACAGAGGCTTCTTCTCCCGGTCGTACAGCCGGGAGACACCCCCTTCGATGTTCTCCCGGCGCATGAGTACCTGCGCGACGAAATGGTGGCCGTCTTCGTGTACGCCCTCCGGTGCAGGCAAGCCGTCGGCGTCGCGGGTGGCGGTGATGCGTATCTGGTGAATACCGAGCGCGCCGGTGGCCATGTCGAAGCTGCCCGGGAGGCGCTGAAGCAGCGTTCGGACGACGGCGGCGAGAAGCGGGGAGTCGGCCACCTCCTGCTCGACAGGCTCGAATCGCCGCGCCACCCCGCCATGCAGGGGGTTGACGTCCACCGACTGCCGGAAGGCCCCGTGCGCTACGCGGACCAGGCCGGCATCGGTCAAGTGGAACTCGCTGTACCGGCGCTGGCGGTAGCTCGCACCGTCCTTCATGTAGCGATCCACCGGCAGACCGTCCCAGGATCCTCGCAGTTGTTTGATCTCGGCCTCGCTGTGTTCGGCGAGGGACCCGAGGATCTCGGCGGCAGGCAGATGGACGTACGGCTCAGACATGGAACGAAGAGGCCTTTCGTGCGGGGCGTCGCTAGAGGTACGGATTCGGCCGCTCAGTGGACAGCCTGCGCTGCGGGGCTGGTGAGGAGCTCCTTGAGCTGCGCCAGCATGTCCGGGGAGAGAACGTGGTGGCTGGCGTCCAGCGCCGTGAGCCGCCGGACGAAGTGGTCCTCGGCGCCGAACTCGCAGGTGGCGATCATCAGGCCCCCGTACTCGCGGCCGTCGACCACGAGCGTGGGCGTGATCTGGACAACGTCCAGCTCCTGCTCGGCCTCCTTGGTGAAGGCGTCGGTGACGTCGTTGACCGGGAACTCCAGGGACCAGCGGTGGCGGGGCAGCACGGACTCGGCCGGAGCCGTCCACTGGCCGAGCAGGATCTCGGTCAAGCTGAGGTAGGTGTTGCGGCCCGAGGCAGCCACACCGAGGGCGGTGGCACCGGAGACCCGGGGGTTGATCTCCAGAACGTAGTAGGTGCCTCGGCTGTAGATGATGTCCAGGTTGATGACACCGGTGATGCCCACAGCGGTGCACAGCTTCTTCAACTTCTCCGCCACCGGCGCGAAGGCGGCATCGTCGGCCACTCGCGGAGCGGATGAACGCAGTTCCCAGAAGGCGAAGGTGGGCTTCCCTCCGGTGGGACCGGTGAAGCACAGCGGCTGGACGGCGTACTGGCCGTCGGCACCGACGAGTTCGACCGTGCACAGCTCGCCGGTGATGCACTGCTCCATGACGAAGTTGCCCTCGTCGGGAGTGGCCAGGTATTCCTCCAGATCCGCGCGGTCGCGGATGAAGCGGATGCCGTTGCCTGAGCTGCCCCATACCGCCTTGGTCAGCAGCGGGTAGCCGATCTCCTCTGCTTTGAGCCGGATGATGTCCGCGTAGACCGGTACCTCGGCGGCTCCGTTCTTCAGCAGGGTGCCATCGATGAGCATGCCCTGCGGGGTGTTGAGGCCGTGGTCGGTCAGGATCTTCTTGGTCTCCCACTTGTCGGCCAGCAACCGGGAGGGCTCCAGCCCGTTGGAGACCGTCGGGATGCCGTGCCGCGCGAGCATCTCCTTCACCACGGCGTCGCGCAGACTGGCCTCGTCCGGGAAGGACAGGGATACGACGCCGTCGGCGCCCCAGGCGCGGATGCGGTCGACGATCTGATCGGGGGTGGCGTCCTCGGGCAGCTTCTCCCAGGTGCCGCCGGGGAAGTCGTCGGCCGTGCAATCACCGTCGGTGTAGAAGATGCGGGACTCGCGGCCGGCCGCGGTCACAGCCTTGGCCAGCTCCGGAATGTAGGGGCCGGCGCGCGAGATGGGGATCGAGCGGATGTAGGCGATGCGCTTGATCTCTGACGCGGTCATGTGGTGCTCCAGTTCGCTTGCGATCCGAAGACGGCACCCGCCGTTCGGTTGACCTGTTGGGTTGTGCTGGGCCGGGCTGTGTAGTGCCGTGCCCGTGCGCAGCAAGCTTCGGTTCGGCGTCGGGGCCGGACCGTCGTAAATGACCAGCGTCCGCACTGCCGTGATTGTGGCTTCGTACAGCGTGCGGATGACGTGCTACTTGCTCATACCGCCGGCACGGTCCGGCCGGTCTTGGCAGGGGCGGCTCTGGGCGTGGTGGCCTACTACGTCACGGCCAACGGAGTGATCACGCCCGGAGCGGCGATGTACTCCGCACTGCGCTCCACTGAGCGGAGCCCTCTTGGATCGTTACGGCTGTACGTGAGGATGAATGGCTATCGAGTGATACTCCGTCAGATACTGAATTGTTTACGGGAGTTGGAGGCGCCCTGTCGCCGTCCGAAGAAGATGGAGGGGCTACCCGCGGGGTCTCGCGTGGCCCAGCAGGTCACATATCTTGTGTCGCTCAACTCGACGTGTGACACGGCCAGTTCAGCATCTCGACGTAACACCAAACCTCAACTCCGGGTCCACATAGCCCTGTTCGGTTCGGCGGACGCTAGCCGTACGGAGCTTCGGCGGACAGTCGTTGTGTCTGCCGGTCTCAGAGTGTGGGCACGTTTGGAGGAAGCGACCAGATCGGCCGTTCCAAGGAGGCCGATCGTCGTCGGTTCTGTCTCTGTGGTGCACCTCGGGGCCACGTGTCTACTGGCAAAGCCTCCGCTATCGCCATGAGCCATGCGCCAACAAGACGGCACCTGAGCTCAGTTCGGGGAGCAGCGGGCTTACGGAGAAGATGACGTGGCGCCGACCTGCGCGTTCGTCATTTCCATGTCTCCAGCCCGTGCCTCTTTCTGCACCGCACGAATCCGCGGTATCCCCTTTTCAGTTGAAGGCAGTTCAAAGCTTTACCTCCGTTCGGAAGGAACAAGCACCTTGAGCGCTATCCGTGACGAGCTCGCCAGGCACATCGAGCAGGGAGTCATCCCGCCCTTCAACTACGCGTATCCGTCCCGTTCCACGTACCGGCCCCTGAACGGGCACTTATCCATCCAGGACATCTGGGCGGAGGACCTGAAGCGGCACCCCATTCCTGAGCTCAACCTCTACCTGCACGTGCCGTTCTGTCGGTACAAGTGCGGGTTCTGCAATCTGTACACCGTCATTTCGGAAGACATGGACGTGTATGACGCGTACATGGACGCGTTGTGCACCCAGATCCGTGACCACACGGAGATCATTCAGAGCCGCCGTCTGCGCACCATCTACATCGGTGGTGGCACTCCGAGTCTTTTGAGCCTGCGGCACTTCGAGCAACTCTTCGCCACCCTCGACGAGGTGTACCCCAACTGGCGGAGCACGGTGGAAGAGGTCGCCATCGAGGCCACCCCGGACTCCGTGGTCAAGGAACCCGGCACGCTGGAAGGCCTCATCGCCATGGGCCTGACCCGGGCGAACATCGGCATTCAGTCGCTGGTACCCGCGGAGATCCGGGAGGCCGGCCGCGGGCAGGCCAACGAACGCGTCATCCGCGAGGCCATCGAGATCACCCGCGAGAAGAACCTGCCGAACCTCAGCACCGACTTGATCATGGGGTTCGCCGGACAGACTCCGGAGAGCTGGCGCCACTCCGTCGACGAACTGGCTGCTCTCGCCCCCGAGACGATCAGTACCTACTTCCTGACGGTCAGGCCGGATGCGTGGTTCTCCAAGACCGGCGCGTACCAGTACATGATGAGCCCGGACCTGTACGAGCGGTACGACTACGCGAATGCCACTTTCCACGAAGCCGGATACGTTCAGGAATCGAATGTCCGCTACAAGAAGCTCGGTCGAGGTGGTTACCAGCAGAAGGTCCTGACCTTCCACGGTGTTCCGCTGCTGGGTCTTGGCGCCGGCGCCCGCAGCTACACCAGCTCGGTCGATTACATGGTCGGCAGCGTGAAGCCAAGCCTCTCCGAAGTCGGGGACTACATCAACAAAGCCCGGAACCACGAACTGGTCCCGGTCACAGGCTTTGTCCTCAACGATGAAGAGATCATCCGGAAGCGTCTGGTCCTCGACTCCTTCGACCTGGACCTGAACGAGCTCAACCGCTTCGGGTACCAGAACATGGCGCACCTCTTCGAGCCGGTACTCGAAGCGGCCGAAGAGGTTGGTCTCCTGCGTCGGCTGCCCAGCAACCGCATTCAGCTCACGCCGTCCGGATTCAAGTACCGCGACACCCTGTCCTGGATGTTCTTCTCCAAGAATGTCATCGACCTGGACCGCGAGTACTACGCCGGATTGCACAGGAACAACAAGCGCGCTCAAAAGCACATGGGCAGTGAGCCCGTCAGCATCTCAGGTCTGAAGACGGCCACCACCTGATTGTCTGCATCCCCCAAACCCCCGGTGTGGTCATCGAACGGACATGGACCACACCGGGGTCGCGGTGGCCGAATTGCCGTGCGGCATTACGCGCAGGCCGGGCCTCTTCGAGCCGCGGAAAGCCTCTGCACACCAGTTGGTCAACCCACCTCGGCCGGTCACGACGTCGGGGTCGAGCCGTCCGTGGCCCCGCCCTCAATCTTCTGGAGAGCGTTGTGACTCACCTTCTTATTGCAGCTGGCGGCGGCGGCGACGTCATCGGTACGACATTGGTGCACCACGCTCTCCACAGCGATGAGCCGGCGGTGGTGCTCAGCTATGCGTGGGAGCGGCTGGTCGTCGACCCGATCCCTGGTCCGCGTTCCGAACAGGACTTCACGGGGCTACGGCCTCTCACTCCCCATGTCTCCCAGGTCACCGCAACCTCGTCTCCGATCGCGCCGGCGGGCTCTACGCTTCCGCGGCTGGCTGCCGAGTTACCCATAACGCTGGCACTCCTCAACCCCTATGGGGGTGTTACTCACTTGGCCCGCCAGATCGCGGAGTCAGCAGACAAGTACGCCGTCGACGAGGTCAAGGTGGTCGACATCGGAGGGGACGTCTTTGCGCACGGCGACGAGCCGACTCTGCTCAGCCCCCTGCCGGACGCTCTGGTGATCGCCGCATGCGCGACTGCGGGCGTACCGGCGACCCTCCATCTCGCGGGGCCGGGCCTCGACTGCGAGATCCCCGAGCATGACCTACTGCCCGACACGGGCACCGACTTCCTCACTCTCACGGAACCCGATACTCGCGGCGTTGCGCACGTTTTCGACTGGCACCCCTCGGAAGCAAGCGCGTTACTGGCGGCGGCTGCCCGAGGCCGGCGGGGCGGCTGCGTCGTGCGTGACACCGGCAAGCCGGTGGTCCTGAGTGATGCGAGTGCCCATGTCTATCGGATCACCATCGACCAGGTACTGGCCCGCAACAAACTGGCCCACGCCCTGTACACCCGTGGGATCGACACCCTCGAAGACGCCGAGCAGACCAGTTGGGACGTCTGCGGCTTCTCCGAGTTGCAGCGCGAGCGCGACCGGTCGCTTCACCGCCAGGAGACAGGGTCCCCCGATGGTTCGGTGGACGACGCCATGCGCAACCTCGACGCGTGGCTGGAACAGCTGCAAGCCACCCACACCCAGGCCCGGTTCGCCACGTTCCGCTGCGTGGCGGAAGGTCTCGGCCTCACGGGTGCCGCCGCGCGGTCGCTGCGCGACCGCCTCATAAGCCAACGGCCCCATCAGTACGCCGCGCCCCTGTTCTCCCTGTTCTCCCTGTAATGCCCAGCCTGCAGCCCGCAGCCCGCAGCCCGCAGCCCGCATCCCCCCATCCCTCATTCCGCCAACGTGCATCACGCGGCACCCGCATCACGCGGCACCCGCATGACATCCTTGAGGAGCGACGCAGCACCATGCCCAAACTGCTACTGATCGAAGCGATGGGGAACACCGGCGAATACGTCCTCGACGCGGCGCGGGAGCTGAACGTCGAGGTCATCGTCGTCACCCACCAGGACGTCCACGACGAGTGGTACTCCGAAACGCTGAAAGCAAAGATCGCGGCCGACGCGAAACTTGTCTTCACGGACTTCTCCGACAGTGAGGGCGCCCTGCGCCAACTCGCGGAGCTGGCCCGAGTGGAGGGCGTCAACGGTGCAGTGGCCTGCTGGGAGTTCCTCACTCCGCTGGTCGCACGTCTCACCGCCGACCTCGGCCTCCCCGGCAACGACCCCACTCGGGCGCTCAGCTGCCGCAACAAGCGCATCATGGCGCGTGCCTTCGCCGAGAACGGCATCCCCGCGCCCATGACTGTCGCCGCCCGGACCATCGAGGAGGCCTACGCCTTGGTGCGCACGGCCGGCCTGACGTGCCCCGTCGTCGTGAAGCCCTCCGAGCAGTCCGGCTCCTGGGGTGTGTCCGTTGTCGAGAGCGACGAGGAGCTGGCGACGGCCTTCACGACGGCTCAGTCACACTTGTTCCAGATGCCGCACGGCATCCCGCTGGACCCTCATGTCATCATCCAGGAGTACATCGGTGGCGTTGAGTTCAGCGTCGAGACAGTGGTGGCCGGCGGGGTGGCAACACCGCTCTTCCCTTACGACAAGTTCACCACCGGCGGCGCCATTCGGGCGGAGTTCGGACACACCGTCCCCGCGGAGCTGGACGAAGCGTCGGTACGCACGCTGCAGCAAGCCGCAGTAGCGGCCGCGGAGGCCCTCGGCATCACCAACGGTGTCGCACATACCGAACTCAAGCTGCTGCCGGACGGCACCACGCGGATCATCGAACTCGGCGCCCGCCTGCCCGGCGATCATGTAGTCGCCCTGATGCGGCAGGCCCGGGGGATCGACGAGGCCAAGATCTACGTCCAGCTCGCGCTGGGGCTGGTGCCGTCCCTCGCTCCCACCGCCGACACAGCCGCCGGTATCCGCTTCCTGACCCCGCCACGCGGGGGTGTCCTCCGTTCGGTGAGCGGGATCGGCACCTCGGCCGCGGTGGCCCAGAGCAGGCTCACGGTTCAGCCGGGCGGCCAGGTGCGCCCTCCCGGAGACAACGACTCGCGGGTCGGCTACGTAATCCTGCACGCGGATACCGCCGCCGAGGTGAATGCGGCCGCCGCACAGGTACTCACCGACGTCACAGTCGAGGTCGACTGATGTCCGCCGCCGCCCGGCTGACCCGGGACTATCTGACGGGACTGCCGGCAGGATGCAGCCCGGAACGCTCCTGCGCGGAATCCGCCCTGGCCGGTGACATCTACGGGAGCGCCTTCCTGACCCGCCCGGTCTTCTTCGGTCGCGGCGAAAGCCAGCAGGTGGGGGCCGAGCTCAGTCGGCTGTACGACCTCCTCCTGACGCTGCCGCAGCGACTGTACGGCGGTGATCTGCGGCGCTTCACCGCAGCCCTCGGCTGGTCACCGGAGCAGATCGCCGCCGCACTACGGGCCGACGGCAGGCCTCGTGACCTACCCCGAAGCGGGCGTGCCGATCTGTACCGCGAACAGGACGGCTTCCGCCTCCTCGAACTCAACGGCGGTAGCCCACTGGGTGGTTGGGACATCGCACTGCTCAATAATGCACTGCTTCAGGATCCCTACGTGGCCTCGTTCGTGCAGGAGCACGATCTTGAGTTCACCGATGGGATCAAGGTTCTGCTGGACCTGTGGCAGGAGTCCTTTCCCGGCTTCGACCTCTCCGCGAGCCCGGTCGTCGCTCTGCTGGAGTGGCCCGGCAACTACCTTGACCTCGAACCCCACCTGCGCCGGATGGCCGCACTCCTTGCCGCACACGGCGTAGAGGCTGTGCCCTGCCACCTGGGACAGGTGGAGTACCGCACGAACGGGATCTACGTTTCCGGGCGCCGCGTCGACCTCGTACACCGTTGGTTTGTCATCAACGACGTGACCACCGCGGAAGACGTGCACCTGCTCGCGCCCCTCTCCCAGGCCGCCGATCGAGGGCTGGTGCACCTGTTCACTCCGCTGGAGAACGAGGTGTACGGCAGCAAAGCCGCCCTGGCTCTCCTCAGCGATGAGCGCCACCGGTCCTTGTTCGACCAGGCCGAGCTGGACACTGTCGACGGCCTGCTTCCGTGGACCAGGCTGGTCCGGGAGGAGAAGGTCGAGGTCGCCGGGGAGCAGGTGGACCTCCTTCCCTATGCGTTGGCACACCAAGAGGACTTGGTGCTCAAGGCCAGCAGCTCGCACAGCGGACTGGACGTCCTGGCAGGGTGGGAGACGTCTGCCGACGAGTGGGCCGCCCGTGTCCGCGCGGCGGTCGGTCACCCCGTCATCCTCCAACGCCGTGTCCGCCCCGTCGCAGAGGACTTCCCGACCCCGGGCGGCGCATCGACCGAACCGGCAGTGCTGACCTGGGGCGTCTTCCTGGCAGGGCACGGCTATGGAGGGGCGTACCTGCGAGGCACCCCTGACGTCGACACCGGAGTCATCAGCTCCGGAAAGGGCGGTCGCCTCGGCACCTTGTTTCTCTGCGACGACACCAGTCAGAGCTAGTGCTCTGACCGCATAGGTTCGCCGGGTTGGTGGTCGTGGCGGTTGGATGTGCGGTGACGTCCGTCCGACCGCTGGAGGTGCGGCGGCTGAGCCTGTCCGTGTGTGCAGACTGACTGACCAGGAGGGTCAGAAGCTGCTGCAGATCGTGCGCCGCGGCAGCACCAGTTCAGTGCGCTACCGGCGCGCGATGATGCTACTGGCCTCGGCCGGCGGGAACCGGGTGCCGGTGGTTGCCCAGCTGGTGCAGGCCGACGAGGACACCGTCCGGGACGTCATTCACCGGTTCAACGCGATCGGCCTGGCCTGCCTGGACCCTCGGTGGGCGTGAGGCCGTCCCCGCCTGCTCAGTCCTGACGACGAGTACTTCGTCGTCCAGATGGCCACCACCCGCCTCACCAAACTTGGTCAGCCCTTCACCCGCTGGCCCATCCGCAAACTCGCCGCCTATCTGCGGCCGGGTCATCCGGATCGGCCACGATGCCTTACGTTGCCTGCTCGCCCGGCGCGGCGTGACCTTCCAGCGCACCAAGACATGGAAGGAATCCCCGGACCCCGAACGTGAGGCGAAGCTGGACCGGATCGAGGAGGCCCTCATCCGTTTCCCGGACCGGGTCTTCGCCTTGGACGAGTTCGGCCCGCTCGGGATTCGTCCCACGGTGGGTTCGGGCTGGGCCGAGTAAAGCCGGCCCGAGCGGCACCCCGCTACCTACCACCGCACCCACGGGGTGCGCTACTTCCACGGTTGCTACTCGATCAGCGACGACACCCTGTGGGGCGTCAACCGCCGCAGAAAGGGTGCCGCCAACACCTTGGCCGCGCCGAAGTCGATCCGGTCCGCCCGCCCGGACGGCGCCCCGATCTACGCGATCATGGACAAGCTGTCCGCCCACAAGGGCGCCGACATCCGCCGCTGGGCGGAGAAGAACAAGGTCCAATTGTGCTTCACCCCGACCTACGCGTCCTGGGCGAACCCGGTCGAAGCCCACCTCGGACCGCTGAGGCAGTTCACCATCGCCAACTCGAACCATCCCAACCACACCGTGCAGACCCGGGCCCTGCACGCCTACCTGCGGTGGCGCAACGCCAACGCCCGCCACCGCGACGTCCTGGCCGCCGAACGCAAGGAACGCACCCGGATCCGCAGCGAGAGAGGCATCCGCTGGGGCGGACACCCCCTCGCGACTGCGGCCTGAGGCGCCGCATTCCGCCTTGACCCGTGATTATCGGCCTGACAGGGGCAGCGTGCCCGCAGTGAGGAAGAACGTGACGGCATAGGTGAAGCGGCCTGTGCGCACGGCGTCGTCGAACTGGGTCACGAACCGGTCTGCGTCCACGGGGTCGAGGTAGCCCTGGGCTGCGGCGGTGTGCGCCCAGGTGCGCAGGCCCATGACGTTGTCGGCCGCCGAGGGGTCGCGCACGACCAGGGTCCGGGCTTCCACCGTGATGTAGTGGATGCCTCGGGCCGCGAGCATTCCGGCGTGTCTGTGGGCCAGCGAGCCGTTGCGCAGGCTCACGTCGGCCCTGAAGCGCAGCACCCGGCGGGCGAGCTCCTGGTCATCGACGTGGAGTACCTGGGTGTCGTAGTCCGGGTCGGCCAGGGCGACGCGGCCGCCGGGGCGGACCACCCGCAGCAACTCGTCGAGCACCCGGGCCGGTTCAGCGACGTGCTGCACAACCCGGTCGGCCCAGGCGCCGTCGAACCGACCCGCTGCGAACGGCAGCCGGTGCCCGTCCGCGACAGCGGCGCGTGGCAGTCCTCGGTCCCGTGCCTGCGCGATCATCGTCAAGGAGCTGTCGACTGCGACGACCTCGGCCCCGCTGCGCGAGCGCAGGGCCATGGCTGCCTCCCCGGTACCCGCTCCGACCTCAAGGAACAGCCCACCGGTCTCGGCATGCAGGAACTCTTGCAACCGCTGCTTGTAAGCGGCGTAGAACGGCTCCGCGCTCAGCTGGTCCAGGACCTGAACCCACTCAGCCGGCCGGGGCTGCGTGTCCACCGACGTGAAACCGTGAGTAACACCATGATCATTCACAGGAGCACGCTAGACGTGCCAAGCAAGCCGGTGGACCTTTCCAGACAGAGCACTAGTTGTTGTGCGACGTCACATTGGTGACAGGTCGACGCCGGCGCGACTCAGGCGCCGCTCGCCGGCCTGTTGCCGGACATCGCCCCAGATTGCGACATCACTGGCTGACACCAGGCGCGTCTCGACTTCGATGCGCCTGGGCTTGCCCTGCCGGCTCACCTCGGCGGCCGGGCGCCCACCGTGCAATGCCTACGCGAGACCCAGGCCGGGCGCCTTGGTGAAGTTGGATGGGAGCCGGCGCAGTTCCCGCGCTCTGGGACGGTGCCCAACCGGGGTTCACGGGGGAACAGGTTCAGCAGGAGACGGACTTGAGCTCGGCGGCGGTCAGGGGCGGCCCCTCCAGCGGAGGCAGCTTGCGTCCGAGGAGTAGCGAACAGAGCATGTCCGGTTTCAACAGACGACTGGGCGGTTGCTCCATACTCATCACATCGAGCAGCGCGTTCATGGCCCGGGGATTGCGAGATCCGGCGTCAACCGCGCGATCGACGAACGCGGACAGCAATTTCTCCGTACGGGTCGCGGGCTCGTCCGAGGCCCCGGGATAGAAGATGTCCTGGCCGACGGCCAGATCCCAGGCATTGCCCACAGGCCCTGCGACCGCTTGCTGTATTCGACGCGAGGTCTGAGGGGATACGACGTCGTGCTGCCGCAGAATGGTTCTGAGAGCAACGACGCACTGGGCGGCCACCGTCAGCCCATGGCCGTAGACCGGGTTGTAACCGGCAACCGCGTCGCCAAGGACCACGAAACCTGCGGGCCACTGAGGCATGCTCTCGTAGTACCGGCGCTTGTTCGCAGTACTGCGGGTGGTGACTACGTCGGTGAGAGGTTCGGCGCCTGAGAGCAGTTCACCGATGATCGGATGACTGAGCGCCCGAGCGAAGGCGACAAATTCGTCATTGCTGCCGCCGGGCTCCCCTCCGCGCGTTCCGGAAAGGGTTACGAGCCATTGGTGATCCTCGATGGGCAGGATGATGCCGCCCTGTCCGGGTGGCTGACGGGGATCGGCCTGCACATTGACGATGGGAAAGGTGTCCGTTGTGCCCCGAGGTGCTCGGTACATGCGACTTGCGTAACCGACTCCTGCGTCGACCGTACGCTCGGGAACAGGGGCTATTCCGAGCTGCTTCAGCCAATTCGGTGTCCGACTGCCTCGGCCACTGGCATCGACCACGAGGTCGGCCGACAATGTTTCTCGCTGTGCTCCGGAGTAGATGCGAACTCCCGAAATGCAGTCCGCGGAGCCC
This sequence comes from Streptomyces sp. NPDC048361, assembly GCF_040651795.1. Taxonomy (NCBI): domain Bacteria; kingdom Bacillati; phylum Actinomycetota; class Actinomycetes; order Kitasatosporales; family Streptomycetaceae; genus Streptomyces; species Streptomyces sp. NPDC048361. The sequence continues at coordinate 6,479 of NZ_JBEZKW010000092.1, read as the reverse complement.
GTAAGGCCCTCGAGTTCGGTCCGTTCGCGCACGCGGATCCGGGGGTCTCGTACCACTTCGGTTCGTATGGTCGCGTCAAGCAGATCGCGGCTGCAGACGATATTCGTGTGACGGGCCTGGGCGAAGCGGCGGAACCACTGTCCGGACGGTGCCTTGGAGACCAGGTTCTTCATCACCGGGACTCGGCGGGCACCACGTTCGGCGAGCTCATCGACGATTCCCGGCAGAAGCTGGTGCAGCGCCTTGACGCCGCCCGACCACAGAAGATGGCCGTGGCGAGCTTGGGGGAGGCCCTTACGTGGGGCGGGCCCCTCAGGAAGGGTGTCGCGTTCGACGATGGTGACGTCCGCGAATTCGGCAAGGACTGCCGCCGCGAGCATGCCCGTCATACCACCCCCGATGACGACTGCCGCAGGCCGCGAAGTGGAGGTTTCTTCATGCATTGCTAGGAACACCTTCTTTGTCGATCGCGTGACGGAACACGACGTCGATGTGGGACGGGGAAGCCAGGGCCCGGGATATCGGTCCGATACTGTCGAGATCGCTGCTGATAGGAGCGGCAGCCTCGCTGTCATCGGGCAGGGTGGTGGTCATAAAGCTGTCGACGGCTACGACGAGGTCGGCGGCAGCAGCAAGTCCGCGTGATCGCGCGTCGTCGTACCCCAAGGCGACTGCGGCTTGGTAGACCTGGAAGCGCAGCCGATCGTCAAGGTGTGGAGCCAGGCGCAGGAGACCGTCGTGGATGTCCTTCTGGCGCTCCATCAACCGCAGTCCTATGGGGGCGAGTAGGCCCACCCGCACCGGCGCGGGGGACGGGTCGAGGGTGTGGAGGAGGTGCCACAGCGGGCCGAGCCGCAGGTGCGTCGACCAGTCGTTCCAGTGTTCCTGCAGGAAGGGGGCGGCCTGAGGGATGATAAAGCCGATTGCGACCAGAACGCCGTTGAGCAAAGAAAAGTTCGGGCACCACTGGGTGTTGAGGGTTCCCCAGTCGGCGCCAAACCATGTGGCGGAGACGGCGCACAGTTTCAGGGCATCGAAGACCAGCCCGCACGCATAGCCGGCCAGCAGGAGTCTCATCCCGACGCGAATGGACTTGTTCTCGACTTCCTTGAGCCACGGCCGGATCAGCCGTGTTGCGGCGAAGGCGGTGGCAAGGTGGGCGATGATATAGAGAAGAATGTGCTCCCGCATCCACGGCGTGTTGGCGTAATAGGTGTCGAGATCATAGATGCGCTCACTGGGCGTATCAGCCATCAAGAACGTCACCCACGTCGCCGCGACGATGCCTGCGTAAATGATGAAAACGCGACGGGACTTACGTCGTCGTTCGGCGGAGGGCTCCTCCTGCCAGGTGATGAGCATGTTCAGGCAGCAGCCGTCGAATGCGCCCAGCAGTGAGTAGACCCAGGCCCCAGCAATGTTGGGGACTCCCGTAACCATGTTGATCTTGTGAATGCTGGCTGGTGCCACAGAGACGAAGATCAAGGCTGCCAGCACCATCATCAGCGTGGTGGCGCGCACGTTGGGGTCGCGGAAGGCCCTCCGCAGAGTGGGAAGCTTGATGCAGAGGGCTGCTATGAAGAGCACCGCAGGCACGCTGTACGGAATGTGAAAGTCGCTGAGGTGCATCACGCGGCCGGTCCATGGGGAGACGTGAGGAAGGAGGCGATGCGTCCCGCCACGGTCCTGTCACTGGGCGCGTCCCGTGCGTAGGGCCCGGCCAGCCAGCTGCGGAAGTGTGTGCCCACCAGCAGACCGAATCGTTCCGCATCCACCTCGTGCTGTGCATGCGAACCGGAGCGGGCAGCCATCGCGACCAGGACATCCATAGGTACGTCTTCGGCACCAAACCGTCGGGCGGCGGCGGCAATGCCACCTTCGTGGTCGCCGCAATCGCCATTCTGCACATGCCATAATTCGTGCCCAGCGATAATGAGTTGGTGTTCGGGCCGCGTGCGCTCCTCGACGATGAGCAGGATGGAATGCTCGAGCTGCAGCGTCAGGCCGGATGCCCCGAGGCTATCCGGGAAGGCACGTAGTCGCAGCTTGATGGGTTTGCCCAGGCGGTCGCCCATCACTTTGCAGAGAGCCTCCATGAGCTCGATGGGGGCAGCGGGATGGTGGACGATTTCCCGCGCGTCGCGGCTGAGGTCGGCAAGGAGAGCTTTCATCGCCTTGGCGGTTCTCACTCCTCTTCCTCCTCCTCGAGCGCCATGACGAGCCTGATGGTTTTCGCGAGGGTCTTCTTCTTTTCCTCCGACAATGGTTTGGTGCGCGTCGCAATGCCCGACAGTCCAAGTTGCTCCAGGACTTGGGACATTGGGTCGGCCGTGGACTCCAGATCCTGTAGTAGTCGCCACAGGGCTCTACCCAGCAGATCGGCGTCAGGTGAGGTGAAGAATCCCTCGCCCACACCGAAGAACTTCTGCAGCGGTACGACGTTCTCGAGGTTGGGAACGGTGAGGCGTACATCCGGCCCGCTACGAAGCCACCGCCGTACCCACTCGGGAGAGACTCCGACCTCGGCCGCGATGTCGGCACGGAGGTCCACTGCCCGCTTCCCCGTCTCGGTCAGAAGACTTTCGAACAACCGCGTGATCCGCCTGTTGATGCGGTGGCGTACCGACTCCTCGGGCATGGCCCTACCTGCCAGCAACGTCTCGATCTCGTCGGGCCGCAACGCCGTCTGGGATGAAAGCTGTTCAAGATTCAGCACCTCGTCGCGATCGAGACCCGTCTGGGCGATCAGCGCGTCGAGACGCGCCAACAGCTCACCAAGGGGCGGTTGCGGCTCACTCACCGGCGTTCTCCCAGGAGTTGGTGTCAAGGCGTGCCGTGCGCCACGACACTACGTGGCCCGCTCCATCCTGACCAGGTTCCGCCAACGATGGTTGGTGATCCCGTAACGATCGTTGGCAGAGGGGCATTCGGGGAGGCGGGATCCCCGAGCCGCGCCGTACGGTAGCGCGGGGTCTGGCCGTGTACGGATGGGCGCGGGGCCTGCTGTGTACGGATGGGCGACCGCCGCAGCCAGGGCATGCCGAGCAGGAGGTACTTGCGGGCAATGACCAGCGCGCCGTGACTGCCTAGCACGGACGACCTCCGCTCAGCTGAGGGTGAGCAGGTGAGCGGTTTCCGCGCGGGAAGGGGGAGCGGACGCGGGCTGTGCCAGCTGGAGGATCGAACCGGCCCGCAGGAGCAGGCACGCCACCGGCCGCCGCCGATTGGCCCTTATCCGGTCTCGGCACACCTGAGAGGATGGTGCCCGGACGGACGCCGTACTCGGGGAGTTGCGATGCAGGTAGCTGTGGTCACCTTCGACGGGTTCAACGAGCTCGACAGCTTCATCGCCTCAGCGTTGGTCAACCGGTGCCGTAAGGACGGCCTGGAAGCCTTCATCACGACACCTGTGCCGGTGGTCGCGTCGATGAACGGAGTCGAGGTGCGCGGACAGCGTCCGATGGAGTTCGTCACCGAGGCCGACGTCGTGCTGATTGGTAGCGGGGTGAAGACACGCGACGTGGTTGCCGATGACCGGATGCTCGCCATGTTGCCGCTCGACCCGTCACGGCAGCTGATCGGTTCACAGTGCTCCGGCGCGCTGGTGCTCGCACGGCTCGGGTTGCTGGGCAGGATGCCGGCCTGACGGACATGACTAGCCGTCCGTACGTCGAGGCCTGCGACGTCACTGTGCTGGACGCGCCGTTCTACGCCGAGGGGAACATCGCCACGGCGGGCGGCTGTCTGGCATCGCAGTATCTTGCCGCGTGGGTGATCACCCGGATGCTCGGGGAGGATGCCGCACGTGCGGCTATCGGCTACGCGGCTCCGGTCGGCGAGCTCCACGAGACTGTCGAGCGCGTGATGGGTACCGTCCACGCAGGCGAGGTCGCACGTCACTGACACCCGCGACCAGCCCTCTGGGTTGTGGCAGTTACACCGATGAGAGCGAAAGCGCGGTGGGGTGCGGGGCTGACATAGGGCCGCGCGATCACGGTCGTGCTGCGGTTCCAACTGCCTTATCAGGCACTGGCCGAGCTGCGTCAGACGAGCTGGTTCACGATCGGCCGAGCCTGCGGGAGTCCACGTTCCCGAAGCTCGATCGCTGGTTATCGGAAAGTCATATTCGGCGCGGTGCGGCTCCGTCCTGCCGGCGGTAGAGGTCGCGCAGCAGGGAAATCTCGGCGCCGTGATGGATCAGCTCCCTGTTGACGTGCAGGACCCTGTTCTCCATGGGAAACCTCTCGGTACCCACCGTGGGCGGGTTGTCCAGGTCAGCGTCTGCGAGTTCGCGGACCCCCGCGTTCCATCTCCCATACATCTCATCGAGCTGTTTCAGCGCCTCGTCAGCGGTCCCCGCGTAGGCGAATGTCTGGGAGTCGACGTCCTGGCCGCCGAAGTACCATCCGACCCGATAACCGAGGCACGGGACGATGATGTGCGCCAGCCGCCAGGCAATCGTGGTCACCGGCGCCGGCACCGGGGCAGGGGAAGCGGAGTCCATCGCCCATTCCCCCGAACCTTCCGACATCGGTGCGGCCGACGTGCCACGTGGGCGGATATTCCAGCAGTCGCGCACCGGCTCCCAGAAGTACTCCTCGTCGGTAAGGCCGTCCAGCCGCGGCCGCAGGTTCTTGTGCCAATACCAGTCCAGTTGCTCCGCGAGCCGCTCGCTTCTCGTCATTTCCGCACACTACATACAACGGCGACCTGGCTGCCGCCCCTCGCGGACGCCGTCGCCGGCCGTGAGCCGCGAGCGGCTCTCTGTCCTGAACAGCCCGGCCGGCCGGGTCGGGTTCAATGACCCAGATGTGACAGTGACAGCTCGACCAATGACATGACGGATGATCAAGGCTCCGGAATCCCGCCGCGATCAGCATGAGGATCCGAGCGAGCGCCACGCCAGGTGGATGAGCGGTAACCCAGCGGTGGGGCTCCCGGCGGCTGTTCTCGCTTCGTACGGTGGCTGCATGGGCAGGGATGGTGCGCCTCGGCTGAAGCTGACCGTGATCAAGGGTGAGGCTCGCGGGCCACGGTTGTGCCGCGGGTGCGGTGGGCCGTTGATGCCGTCGGCGAAGTCGAGGGCGGTGTTGTGCGGGGACGCGTGCCGGTCGCGGCACCGGCGGCGGATGCGGCGGATGCGGCGGATGCGGCGGATGCGGCGGACGAGGGCTCGGACCGAGGCGGTGAAGGGCGGCGTGACGGCTTCGTGTCCGCAGTGCGGGGTGGTGTGGACGGTTGGTGTCGACCGCCCGGTCTCCGCGGTCTGGTGCTCTCCCGCCTGCCGCAAACGGGCCTGGCGCACGCGGCGCGCGCCCTCCGGCGGGGTGTGAGCCTGTGCGTTCGGCGTCGGTTGTGCCGCTTCGGGCGCCGGGGCCGTACGCCTTTCCGTGCTTGGCGAGGCGGTCGGATGGTGCGAAGTTAGGGGGTTCCAGGGCGAGTTGACGCGGCTGGCGTGTTGCCCCCAGGGCTCGCGGGGGCGGTGTCTGGATGACTGGGACGGTCGGCAGTGTGACCCGGGACCGCTACGGCGAGCTGGTCCTGGGGCGGGACTGGGTCGAGACGATGCGCAGTGTCCCGTGGCAGCTCGGGGACGCCGCTCTGGAGATCGAGCCGGTGCGCTCCTACGGAGGCACGAACCGTCGGAGAGCGAGGAGTTGTTCACGGTCAGCGAGGCGATCCGAATGTTCGCCGAGGACGTCGGCTTGGCCTACACGATCGTCCGCAGTCATCGGTGGGTGTCCTCGCGCCGGCCGAAGGAGCGCAGACAGGCGGACGTCTCGCACACTATCCCCAAGGGCGGACTACGGTGTGCGGCATGGCGAAGGTGACTGATCGTGCCGTCCTGGCCGACGGGGTGCGCGTCGCGCTGGAGAGGTGTTGTCCGGGCTCGCATGCGGAGTTGGTCGGCTCGTTGGCATCGGGCGTGGCAGACCTCTTCAGTGACATCGATGTTGCATGGGTAGTGCCAGATGCGCGGTTCCCGGAGTGCCTGGCTGGCGTGGCGCAGGCACTGGGTGAGGTGCAGCCGGTCGACAGCGTCCGCACCGACCCGGACTTCTACCGCTCCGACCGGCGCCGTATGCTGTTCGTCCGCTTTGCGGGGGTGCCGCTGTTCTGGCGGCTTGATCTGGATGTCCGTGCCGCGTCGGTTGCGCATGTCCTGCATTACGACGCGGGCAACCCGGCGGCGCGTGCCCGTGACGACGAGTGGTCGCGGCCGGCCAGCGCCCTGGCCAATGCAGTCGGCGCGGTCAAAGCGGTGGCCCGGCAGAGACACGACGAGGCCCGCGGCCTCCTGGACCGGGGGTTCGCCCGGATCGAAGACGAGGACCGGGCCACCGGCGCCTGGGCGAACGACGTGGTCCGACTCGCGCACGGAGGCCCGCGGCCTCCTGGACCGGGGGCATCAACCATGGGCCGAGCATAGAAGGCGTATGCAAGCGGCAAAGAGGGGGCTTGCGCAGTGGTGGGCTGAT
>NZ_JBEZKW010000091.1:0-23246 GCF_040651795.1 Streptomyces sp. NPDC048361 | reverse complement strand
CGGGGGGCCCGGCCCCCCGGCCCCCCGGGCCGGCGGGGGGGCCCGGCCCCCCCGCCGCCGCCCTGGTCGCGTTCGGCCTCGGGATCTTCCTCTACGGGGAGGCGCTGGTCCGGTTCGACTTCCGCGAGGTGCGTACGGGCGCGGGCGACCAGTGGATCGCCGGAGGCGCGCCGGCCATCTCGGCGCTCGCCGCAGCGAAACTCACCGCGTCACCGCTGTGGACGGGCGCCGCGCATAGCGCCCTGCGCACGACCACGCTGGCCCTGCTCGCCGTCAACCTCGCCGCGTGCGCGGCGCTGCTCGTCGCCGAGGTACGCAGCCCCCGGCCGCGCTACGACATCCGGCGCTGGTCCACGGTCTTCCCGCTCGGCATGACCGCCGTCGCCGCCCTGACCGCCTCGCAGGTCGCCGGAATCCCCTGGCTGCGCACGCTCGGCGAGGTCGTCCTGTGGGCTGCCTTCGCGGCGTGGCTGCTCGTGCTCGCCGGGTTCGCACGCCGCCGCGGCCGGCTCCCCCGCTCATGACAGCCCTGTCGAGGTTGCCTTTCGGTTTCCGGGCCCGCTAAAAGAGCGCCACGGCGGGAAGCCGCTGCGCGTGGCCGTCCGGGGCATCCGGCTTGCCGTCGGGGGCATCCCGCTTCCTGACGAAGTAGCGCACCGGACAGAACCTAGCCGACTCCCCCGCGCCGCCGATCGGCTCGCGCCCGCAGGACCAGATCGGCGGCGGCCCCCGGCCACTCGGGGTACTCGAAGGCGAAGCCCGCGTCCAGGAGGCGGCCGGGCACCACGCGGCGGCTCTTGAGGAGCAGCTCGGTGTCCGAGCGCAGGGCGAACGCGCCGAGTTCGGCCATCCACTTGGTGGCGGGCAGCCCCACCGGGACGCCCCGGGCTCCGCGCAGGGACCGCATGAACGCGCGCTGCGGCAGCGGGGCGGGAGCGGCCAGGTTGACCGGCCCCGCGAGGTCCTCGCGCTCGACGAGGAAGTCCACCGCACGGACGAAGTCGCGGTCGTGGATCCAGGACACGTACTGGGCTCCGCCCGCGACCGGGCCACCGAGACCGAGCCGCGCCATTTTCAGGAGTACGTCGAAGACACCTCCGCGGTCGGGGCTCATCACCATCGCGGAGCGCAGGGCGACCTTGCGGGTGTCCGGCGTCGCCGCTTTCTCCTGCGCCGCCTCCCAGGCCTTGGCGATCTCCACGCTGAAGGCCCAGTAACCGGGGACGCCGGGCTCGGCGCCGCCCACGATCCCCCGCGCCTCGTCGTTGGCGGCGTCGAAGCGGTGCGCGTAGACGGTCGCGGTACTCATCTGGAGCCAGAGCTTCGGCGGGCGCGCGGCGGCGCCGATGGCCTCCCCGACCACCCGGGCCGAGCGCACACGCGAGTCCATCATGGCCCGCAGATTGGCCTCGGTGTAGCGGCAGCTCACGCTGCGCCCGGCCAGGTTGACCACGACATCACTGCCGTCGATCACGTCCGTCCACGCGCCCGGGGTCTCGCCGTCCCAGGCCACCTCGCGCGGGCCGCGCGGGCGCCGCGTGAGGATCACGACGTCGTGGCCTGCGGCGGTGAGCGCCCGGTCCAGGATCGAGCCGACCTGCCCGGTGCCGCCGGGAATCACTATCTTCATGGCGCCCCCTCGAATGTGGAAGCGACTCTACCGTACAGACTTGAACGCGTTCAAAGTGGTGGGCGGGTCACCCGCCCGGCTCGCGTGCGGTGGTCGTCGGCGCCGCGCGGACCGAAACTGGAAACGCAGGCCGGGCCGGACCCCGCAGCGTGCGCACCACTGGTCGCAACCCAGGAGGTAGCCGTGGTCGACAGTGAGACGTGGGGGGACGACGTCTACCAGCCCGACGGCTCCGAGGTACAGGACGACGAAGGCATCCTGGGCACCGAGGACACCCTGGACGACGGCCCCGCCGACCCCCTCGACACGGGCTACTCGCCGCCCGAGCGCCCCTGGGCCGTGGAGCGCCCCGGCGTGACGGCCGCCGAGCGGCTGCACGGCGAGAGCATGGACCAACGCCTTTTCGACGAGGTCCCCGAGGTGTCCACGGCCGAAGGCGACGGCATGGGCGACACCTGGGACACCGACGGCGAGCCCCGCGACAACGAGGTGGGCGGCGTACGCGCCGGACGGCTCGTCGCCCCCGACCAGGGCGCGCACCCCGACGAGGAGACCCGGCTGCTCGCCACGGACGTGGGCCTGGACGGCGCCGCCTCCTCCGCCGAAGAGGCGGCCATGCACGTCGTCGACGAGGACGACACGGAGAACCTCGACGGGTTCGGAGAGACCTGACCCTGTCGCGACGCGAACCCGACGGCATCGGCTCGCGCGTGACACCTGACCGACACCCCGGAGCCCCCATGCAGCGCGACAAGCAGCCCCCGTACCAGGCGGTCGTCTTCCGTGACCGCGCCGCCGGATTCGCCTTTCTGACCCGGTCGACCGCGACGAGCGAGGAGACCATCGACTGGGACGACGGCAACACCTATCCGGTCATCGACGTGGAGATCTCCGCCGAGAGCCACCCCTTCTACACGGGCAAGGCGCGGACCGTCGACACGGAGGGCCGGATCGCCCGCTTCGAGCGGCGTTACGAGGGCAAGGAGTGACCCGGGACCCCGGCCGCTCATCTGCTCGCCGTTGGGCCTTCTGACCGAACCGGAGCCACCCGCACCGGGGAACGCTGCCGCATTATCGGCCATTGTCCCCCGGCGCGACCACGGACGCGCCCCGCGCACTGGCACCCTCACGCACGACGATCCGAGACGTCGTGAGGAATGCCCATGCGTCACCGCACCACTGTGTTCACCGTCCTCGGCGCGCTCTGCGGAGTCCTCGCCCTGGCCCTGCCCGCCTCCTCGCCGCGAGCCGCGCCTGCCGCGCCGGCCGCCGGGCACATCACCGTCTTCGGACACCGCGGCGCCCCGGCCCACGCCCCGGAGAACACCCTCCGCTCGGTGCGCAGCGCCGCGAGTCTCGGCATCGACTGGGTGGAGAACGACGTCCAGCGCACCCGCGACGGGGCGCTCGTCGTCATCCACGACACCACCCTGGACCGCACGACCGACGTCGAGCAGCGCTACCCGGGACGCTCGCCCTGGGCGGTGGGTTCGTTCACCCTGGCCGAGATCAAGACGCTCGACGCGGGTGGCTGGTTCGCGCCGCGCTTCCGGGGCGAACGCGTCCCCACGCTCCAGGAGTACCTCGGCCTGCTCGACCGTACCGACCAGAATCTCCTGCTCGAACTGAAGCAGCCCGAGCTCTATCCGGGCATCGAGCGTCAGACCCTGGACGCCCTCGGCCGGGCCGGCTGGCTCGACGGACCGCATGTCACCCGGCGACTGATCGTCCAGAGCTTCAGCGCGCCCGCTCTGCGCACCACGCACCGGCTGCGCCCGGCGGTGCGCACCGGTCTCCTGGGCTCCCCGCCCGCCGCCCGGCTGGGGCAGTACGCCGCGTACGTCGACGAGATCAACCCCGAGCAGCGTGCGGTGACGGCCGCGTACGTCGAGGCGGTGCACGCGCTCAAGAGCCCGCACTGGCCGAGGATGCGGGTCAACCCCTGGACCGTCGACAGCGCGGGTGCCGCCGCCGCTCTGGTGAAGCTGGGCGTCGACGGCATCATCAGCAATCAGCCCGACGTCATCGAGAAGGCGACCCGCCGGCGCATGCTGCGGCCGCTCTGACCCGGCCTTCGCCGGTGCGCCGGGCGCCGGTCCGCCTGCCCGCAGGCCGGGGTGCGCGTGATACTGGGGGCCGTCACACTTCGCACGCCTCGCCTGGAGGTCATGGTGAACATGCTCATCAACGTGCCCGAGAGCGTCGTCGCCGACGCGCTGCGCGGAATCGCCGCCGCGCATCCCTCGCTCACCGTCGACGTGGAGAACCGGGTGGTGGTGCGGCGGGACGCGCCCGTGGCCGGGCAGGTGGCCCTCGTGTCGGGCGGCGGTTCGGGTCACGAGCCGCTGCACGCCGGGTTCGTGGGGCCCGGGATGCTGGCCGCCGCCTGTCCCGGCGAGGTGTTCACCTCGCCCGTCCCGGATCAGATGGTGCGGGCCGCCGCGGCCGTCGACGGCGGGGCCGGAGTGTTGTTCGTCGTCAAGAACTACACCGGTGACGTCCTCAACTTCGACATGGCGGCCGAACTGGCCGAGGACGAAGGGGTGACCGTCGCCAAGGTCCTGGTCGACGACGACGTCGCGGTCACCGACAGCACCTACACGGCCGGGCGGCGCGGCACCGGCGCCACCCTGTTCGTCGAGAAGATCGCGGGGGCCGCCGCAGCGGAGGGCGCCCCGCTGGAGCGGGTCGAGGCGATCGCCCGGCAGGTCAACGCGAGCGCGCGCAGCTTCGGGGTGGCGCTGAGCGCCTGCTCGACCCCGGCCAAGGGCAGCCCGACCTTCGAACTCCCGCAGGGCGAGCTGGAGTTGGGTGTCGGCATCCATGGCGAGCCGGGGCGCGAGCGGCGGGCGATGATGACCTCACGGGAGATCGCGGACTACGCGGTGCACGTCGTCCTCGACGATCTGCGGCCGACCAGCCCCGTCCTGCTGCTCGTCAACGGGATGGGCGCCACTCCCCTGCTCGAACTGTACGGATTCAACGCCGAGGTGCACCGGGTGCTCGCCGAACGCGGTGTCCCCGTGGCCCGTACGCTCGTGGGGAACTACGTGACATCGCTCGACATGGCGGGATGCTCGGTGACGCTGTGTCAAGTCGACGAGGAGCTCCTCCGGTTGTGGGACGCGCCGGTCAACACGCCCTCGCTGCGCTGGGGTTGCTGACCCATGAGTGAAGGAGAGTCCGTGCTCGACGCCGCGTTCATGTCCCGCTGGATGTCCGCCACCGCCGCCTCGGTGAGCCGGGAGGAGACCCGGCTCACCGATCTCGACTCGGCGATCGGCGACGCCGACCACGGCGCCAATCTCCGGCGCGGCTTCACCGCCGTGACGGCGGCGCTCGACAAGGAGACCCCGGACACGCCGGGGGCCGTACTCGCCCTCGCCGGACGGCGGTTGATTTCCACGGTGGGTGGGGCCTCGGGCCCGCTGTACGGGACGCTGCTGCGGTCTACGGGCAAGGCGCTCGGGGACACGGCCGAGGTGACCCGGGCGCAGCTCGCCGAGGCACTCGGGGCGGGGGTGGCCGCGGTCGCCCGGTTGGGCGGGGCGGCGGCCGGCGACAAGACGATGCTGGACGCGCTGGAGCCGGCCGTCGAGGCGCTCGGGACGTCCTTCGCGGCGGCGGCCGCGGCTGCCGAGGCCGGGGCGCTCGCGACCGTGCCGCTGCGTGCCCGCAAGGGACGGGCCAGCTATCTCGGCGAGCGGTCGGTGGGCCATCGGGATCCGGGCGCGACCTCGGCGGCGCTGCTCGTCGGCGCGCTCGTGGAGGCCGCCGCGTGAGCGGGGCCGAGCCGCTGGTCGGCGTGGTGCTCGTGTCGCACAGCGCGGCGGTCGCGGCGGCCGTCGCCGAGCTGGCCCGGGGCCTCGCGGGGGGCGGGGTCACCGCCCCCGTGGCACCCGCGGGCGGCCTGCCCGACGGCGGGCTCGGCACCAGCGCGGAACGCATCGTGGCGGCGGCCGAATCCGTCGACCGGGGCGCGGGCGTGGCCGTCCTGGTCGACCTCGGCAGCGCCGTCCTCACGGTCAAGGCGCTGCTGGCAGAGGGCGACGAACTCCCGCCCGGAACACGGCTGTTGGACGCGCCGTTCGTGGAGGGGGCGGTGGCGGCGGTGGTGAGTGCGTCGGCGGGGGCGGACATGGCGGCGGTGGAGGCGGCGGCGTCGGAGGCGTACGAGTACCGGAAGGCGTGAGGGGCTGCTCGCGGCGCGGCTGGGTCCATCGCAGTCCAGCCCGCGGGGTTCCCCGCGCCCCCAGCTCCCCGGTGCCGCCCGGCACCGTCCGGCGGCTGGGGGCGAGCGCCCTTCGGGTGTGAAGGGGGTGGGAGCGGAGCCCCCGCCGGGGTGGCGCGTCCGGTGTCGGTGGGGGGCGTGGCGGGGTCATCATGAGGACATGAGTGCCTTCAACGAGCTGGGCGGCACCGGCGGACCTCCGCTTCCCCCGCTGCCGGAGGACTGGACCCGGGCACTGGCCGTCGTGGCGCATCCGGACGACATCGAGTACGGCACGGCGTCCGCCGTCGCCCGCTGGACCACGCAGGGCAAACAGGTCGCGTATCTGCTGGCCACCCGCGGGGAGGCCGGCATCGACGCGGTGCCTCCGGACCGGGCCGCCCCCCTGCGTGAGGAGGAGGAACGGGCCGGGGCCCGCGAGGTCGGAGTCATGGATGTCGAGTTCCTCGGTCACCGCGACGGTGCCGTCGAGTACGGAACGAACCTGCGCCGCGACATCGTGCGGGTCATCCGCAGGACCCGCCCCGAGGTGGTGCTCTCCGGCGCGTACACCGTGCGGATGATCGGCGGGCTCGTCAACCAGGCCGACCACCGCGCCGTCGGGCTCGCCGTGCTCGACGCCGCACGGGACGCAGGAAACCGCTGGATCTTCCCCGAGCTCACCGAGGAGGGCCTGGAACCCTGGTCCGGGGTGCGGTTCGTCGCGTTCGCGGGGGCGGAGCGGCCCACGCACGGCGTGGCGGTGACAGGAGAGCCGCTGGAGCGCGGCATCGCCTCACTGGCGGCGCACGCGGAGTACACCAAGGGGCTCGGCGCGGAAGCGGACGCCTTCGCCCCGCGGCCGTTCCTGACGTGGATCGCCCGCGCGGCGGGTTCGGCGATGGGCGTGGAGGCGGCGGTGCTCTTCGACGTGCACCAGCTCATCCCCGAGGGACCCCCACCCTGGGTGTGATCGCCGGACCCGCGCACCCCGCGCACCCCTGCGTACCCGGCGCACCCCGCGTACGGGCCCACCGGGTGCGCACGCGAGGTGAGCCCACGGTGTGAGTGCCGCCTCAGTGTTATGCAACTTGTTGCATAAGAGGGGTCGGCTGGTCTACAACGGAGCCGACGACATCCCACCCGGAGGCGCCCCCATGACCGCGTACCCCCACCTGCTGAGCCCTTTGGACCTCGGGTTCACCACGCTGCCCAACCGGGTGCTGATGGGCTCGATGCACGTCGGGCTCGAAGAGGCCGAGAACGGGTTCGAGCGGATGGCCGCGTTCTATGCGGAGCGGGCCCGGGGCGGCGTCGGCCTCATCGTGACCGGCGGCATCGCCCCGAACGACGCGGGCCGCCCCTACCCGGGCGGCGCCCGGCTGACCACCGAGGCGGAGGCGGCGCAGCACCGTACCGTCACGGACGCGGTGCACCGCGAGGGCGGCCGGATCGCGATGCAGATCCTGCACTTCGGCCGGTACGCCTACCACGAGGACCTGGTCGCGCCGAGCGCGCTCCAGGCGCCGATCAGCCCCTTCGTGCCGAACGCCCTGAGCGACGACGAGGTCGAGCAGACCGTCGAGGACTTCGTGCGCGCCGCCGAACTCGCGAAGTCCGCCGGCTACGACGGCGTCGAGATCATGGGCTCCGAGGGCTATCTGATCAACGAGTTCGTCACGGGCGCCACCAACCGGCGCAGCGACCGCTGGGGCGGCTCGTACGAGAACCGGATGCGCTTCCCCGTCGAGATCGTGCGCCGCACACGCGAGCGCCTCGGCACCGACTTCATCCTCATCTACCGGCTCTCCATGCTCGACCTGGTGCCCGGAGGTTCGACCCTTGAGGAGGTCGTCACGCTCGCCCGTGCCATCGAGGCGGCCGGTGCCACGATCATCAACACCGGCGTCGGCTGGCACGAGGCGCGCATCCCGACCATCGCGACCTCGGTGCCGCGCGGCGCGTACACCTGGGTCACCAAGAAGCTCATGGGGTCGGTGTCCATCCCGCTGATCACCAGCAACCGCATCAACACCCCAGAGGTGGCCGAGCAGTTGCTCGCCGAAGGGCGCGCGGACATGGTCTCGATGGCGCGGCCCTTCCTCGCCGACCCGGAGTTCGTGGCCAAGGCGAGCGCGGGGCGCGCCGAGACCATCAACACCTGCATCGGCTGCAACCAGGCCTGCCTCGACCACACGTTCAGCGGGAAGATCACCTCCTGCCTGGTCAATCCGCGCGCCTGCCACGAGACCGAGCTGGTGCTCTCCCCCACCAAGGTGCGCAAGCGGCTCGCCGTGGTCGGCGCGGGCCCGGCCGGGCTCGCCTTCGCCGTGTCGGCGGCCGGGCGCGGCCACGCCGTCACCCTGTTCGACGCGGCCGACCGCATCGGCGGCCAGCTCAACATCGCCAAGCGGGTGCCGGGCAAGGAGGAGTTCGACGAGACGCTGCGCTACTACCGTACGCAACTCGAACTGCACGGCGTGGACGTCAAGTTGAACACGGAGGTAGCCGCGGCGGAGTTGGCCGACGGCGCGTACGACGAGATCGTCGTCGCGACCGGCGTCACCCCGCGCACCCCCGAGATCCCCGGCTCCGACCACCCGAGCGTCGTCACCTACCTCGACGTCCTGCGCGACGGTGCGCCGGTCGGCGAGCGGGTCGCGGTGGTCGGCGCGGGTGGCATCGGCTTCGACGTGGCCGAGTACCTCACCGACGGCGGGAACGCGGCGAGCCTGGACGCGGAGACCTACTTCCGCCAGTGGGGCGTCGACACCACGTACGCCGAGCGCGGCGGGCTGCGCCGGCCCGAGCGGCCCAAGCCGCCGCGCCAGGTCCATCTGCTCCAGCGCAAGACCACCAAGGTCGGCGCGGGGCTCGGCAAGACGACGGGCTGGATCCACCGCACCGAGCTCAAGCACCGCGGCGTGACCATGGTCCCCGGCGTGCGCTACGACCGCATCGACGACGACGGCCTGCACATCACCGTGGACGGCGAGTCGTCCGTGCTGCCCGTCGACACGGTGGTGCTGTGCACGGGCCAGGAGTCGCGGCGCGGCCTGTACGAGGAGCTGAGCGCGGCCGGCGCGACGGTGCACCTGATCGGCGGCGCCGACGTCGCCGCCGAGCTGGACGCCAAGCGCGCCATCGACCAGGGCACCCGGCTGGCCGCGCGGCTCTGACGGGCCGGGACGCCGTGAGGGGCATGGCCGAACCTAGGATGCGGTCATGTCCCTCCCGCACGCGATCCTGACCGCACTGCTCGAAAAGCCCTCGTCGGGGCTTGAGCTGACGCGCCGCTTCGACAAGTCGATCGGCTACTTCTGGTCGGCCACGCACCAGCAGATCTACCGCGAGCTGGGCAAGCTGGAGCACTCCGGGTTCATCCGCGCGCTGCCGTCCGCCGCACCGGCCCGCGGACAGAAGAAGGAGTACGAGGTGCTTCCCGCGGGCCGCTCCGAGCTCGCCCGGTGGGCGGCGGCCGGCCAGGACCCCAAGCCCATGCGGGACCCGCTGCTGCTGCGCGTGCGCGCGGCGGCGGTGCTCGGCACCGGCGGCCTCCACGCCGAGCTGGAGCGCCATCTCGCCCTGCACCAAGGCCAGTTGGACATGTACCGGGCGATCGAGGCGAAGGACTTCCCGCCGGAGCGGGACAGCGAACAGGACCGGCTGCGTCATCTGGTGCTGCGCGGCGGGATCGAGCTGGAGACGTTCTGGATCGGCTGGCTCACCGAGGCACTGGCCACCCTCGCCGACGACCCGCGGCCCGCGTGAGTCCGCCGTCGGGCGTGGCGTGAGCCCGTCACCCCGTCCGACGTTGTATTATACAACTGATTCGTGGACCGGAAAGGGGATCAGTCGTGCTCAGCCGAGACCAGTCGGTCGTCACCATTCAGCGTGAGCTGACCGCGTTCGCCCGGCGCGCCCGGGCCGCCGCCGCCCGGATGCACCCGGAGCTCTCGCTCGTCTCGTTCACGCTGCTCTCCCACATGGAGGACCAGCAGGGGTGCCGGGCCACCGACCTGGCCGCCTACTACCTGCTCGACAAATCGACGATCAGCCGACAGATCGCGGGCCTGGAGAAGCTCGGCTTCATCGAGCGCGTCAGCGACCCCGACGACCAGCGAATCCAGTTGCTCCGGCTGACTCCGGCGGGCACCGCCAAGCTCGCGGAGGCGGCGGAGCTGCGCCGTCAGGCCTTCCACGAGCGGCTCGCCGACTGGGCACCGGAGGACCTGGACCGGTTCGCCGAGTACCTGCTGCGCTACAACAGCCGCGCCGAGGGCGGCGGTTGACCGCTCGGTGGTTCTCGCCCGCACCGCACGGGCAGACCTCGTCCGCACCACACAGGCAGTTCTCGCCCGCACCACAGGGGCAGTCCTCTTCTCCCGCGCCCGACGGGCAGTCCTCTCCCGCGCCCCACGGGCAGTACTCGTCTCTCCCCCCGACGGGCAGTTCTCGCCCGCACCGCACAGGCAGGCCCTCGCCCCACGAGGCCGTCGACGTGACGCCCCTCGATGAGGCAAGGTTTCCCCGTGCCCTCTCTGCCTCCTCAGTCACCTGCGCCCCAGCCGTGGACCGGGCCGCCCGCCGGTCACATGATCGTCAGCGGGGACGACGCCCTCGCCCATCGGCTTGCCGGTGAACTACGCGATGTCTACGGGGAGTTCGTCGTCCTCGTCGTGCCCCCGGAGACCGGGGCCGCCGCCACGCGGATCCCCGCGGGCGGTCTGACCCGGGCCTCCGCGCTGTTCGGCCGGGTGTCGTCGGCGATGCTGCGTACTCCGGCGGCCGGCCCGGAAGGACAGCACGGCGCCCGGCTCCTGGAAGCGCGGGAACCGACCGACGCGGCGCTCGTCGAGGCCGGTGTCGAGCGGGCCGCGGCGCTCGCGCTGGTCCACCGTGACGACGAGACCAACATCCGGGCCGCCCTCGTCGCCCGGCGCCTCAACCCCCGCGTCCGGCTCGTCATCCGGCTCTACAACCGCAAACTCGGCCAGTATCTCCAGGAGTTGCTCGACCAGGCGGCGGCCCTGACCACGCCGGATCCGGGCCCGGCCGGTGCCGAGTCCTCCACCACCGTCCTGTCCGACGCCGACACCGCGGCGCCCGCGCTCGCCGCCACCGCGCTCGCCGGCACCAGCAAGGTCGTCCATGCCGACGGGGTGCTACTGCGGGCCGGGCAGCGGCCGCCGCCGGGCAGCGGCGAGGTCACCGACCCCGGCCTGTGCACCCTGGCACTGCTGTCGTCGACCACCAACGACCCCGCGGGCTCGGAGGGTTCGGACCGCAGCGGTTCGGAGGGGCCCCGGCTGCTGCCCGACGAACGCTCGCTGGACGAGGCCGGCCACCGCGGCCGGGTCGTCCTGGAGACCGTCACCTACACGGGCCCCGTGCAGTCGCCCGGCCGCCTCACCGACCTCGGCGCACCACTGGGCCGACTGTTCTCGCGCCGGCTGCGCTGGTCGCTCGCCGGGGTCGTCGCCTCCGTGGTCGCCCTGGCCGTCGCGACCTGGCTCACCACGGGCGACGACCCGCTGCACGCCGCCTATCTGACCCTGCTCGACATCTTCGCCATCGACGACCCCGCCGTCGGCGCCCCGGTGAGCCGCCAGGTGCTCCAACTCCTGTCCGGGCTCACCGGGTTGCTCCTTCTGCCGGTCCTGATCGCGGCCGTCCTCGAAGGGCTCGGCACGTTCCGCAACGCCTCCGCGCTGTCCCGGCCCCCGCGCGGCCTCTCGGGGCACGTGGTGCTGCTCGGCATGGGCAAGATCGGCGCCCGGGTCCTGGTGCGGCTGCGCGAGCTGAACATCCCCGTCGTCTGTGTGGAGGCCGACCCGGCGGCCCGCGGCATCGCTCTCGCCCGGCGGCTGCGGGTGCCCACGGTCATCGGCGACGTCACCCAGGAGGGCATCCTCGAATCCGCCCGCATACACCGGGCCCACGCCCTGCTCGCGCTGACCAGTTCGGACACCACCAACCTGGAGGCGGCGCTGTACGCGCGCTCGGTCAAGCCCGATCTGCGGGTCGTGATGCGCCTGTACGACGACGACTTCGCCACTGCCGTCTACCGCACCCTGCGCGCCGCCCACCCCCAGGCCATGACCCGCAGCCGCAGCGTCTCGCACCTCGCGGCGCCCGCCTTCGCCGGCGCCATGATGGGGCGTCAGATCCTGGGCGCCATCCCGGTGGAGCGCAAAGTGCTGCTCTTCGCGGCCGTCGATGTGGCAGGCCACGGCCAACTGGTGGGCCGCACCGTCGAGGAGGCGTTCCGCGAGGGCGCGTGGCGGATCCTTGCCCTCGACACCTCCTCCCCCGCCGACCGGGTCCCCGACCTCGGCGCGACCCGCCGCCCCGGCGACCTGGTCTGGCGGATCCCGCCGAACTACGTGCTGCGGCCCGAGGACCGCGTCGTCCTGGCCGCGACCCGGCGCGGCCTCGCCGAACTCCTCGGCCGCCGCCCGTCCTCACGCGTAACCCGGTGAGGGAGGGGCGGCGACGCGGAAGCGGGTCGGGCGGGGCCACGCCGGAAGCGGGCCGACGGGGTGGCCACGCGAAAGCCGGCCGGGCGCGGCGGCCGCGCGGCAGCGGGTGTTAGGCGCGGCCGCGCGGGGGAACTCGTCCCGCATGAGTGTTTCCAAGACCAGCATCCTCGTCCTGGACTGCGCCGAACCGGTCGAACTGGCGGAGTTCTACGCCAAGTTGCTCGGCGGCGAAGTCGAGACCGGCCACGACTCCGACTTCGTCGAGGTCGTCGGCGGCCAAGGCGTCCATCTGGCGATCCGCCGCGACCACGGGTACGCGCCGCCGAGCTGGCCGCGCCCCGAGAACTCCCAACAGGCGCACCTGCGGATCGTCGTGGCGTACGGCGACATGGACGCCGCCGAACGCGAGGTGATCACCCTGGGCGGTACGCCCGTCGACACCAAGGACAACAACGGCCCACGGGACGAGCGGGTCTACTCCGACCCGGCCGGCCACTCCTTCACGCTCGCCGTCTCCGCCAAGCACTCGGGCCGGCCCCGCACCTGAGGGGTGCGCCCAGCCGGCCCGACCGGCGCCACCGGCAGGGCCGGAGGCGGCCTCACTGGTCGGACGGCTCGCGGTCGCGGTAGTGCCGGTGCGCGACAGCCGGCAGCACGAACCAGCAGCAGACGATCCAGCAGACCACTCCGGCCACCAGCCAGGGGGCGAGGGCGCTGTGCAGCGCGACGCGCAGGATCAGGAGCAGCGAACTCGCCATCGTGCACAGGAGCAGCACCAGGCCGACCACGGTGAGCCGGGAGGCCCAGGTCACGGTCTGCGGCTTGAGCCGCCGGCCCGCGAGCATACGGTGCAGGGACACCGGCCCGATGAGCGCCCCGGTCGTCGCCGCCCCCAGGACCACCGTCACCACGTAGATGGTCCGGTCGGTGGAGCTCAGTGAGGTGAAACGCTGCTGGAACACGACCGCGAGCAGGAATCCGAAGAGGATCTGGACGCCGGTCTGCGCGACCCTCAGCTCCTGGAGCAGATCACCCCACTTGCGGTCGGCGCGTTCCTCCGCCGTCTCGTCCCGCCCGGAATCCGCCATGTGCACCACCTCCTGCGCGTGCGAATACCCATACATATCAACTGGAACCCCGTGCGCCCCACCGCCCCATGGCGCCGCGCTCCCAGGACCCTCAGACTGGCGCCATGGGCGGAAAACGCAGTGCCGGGCTTCTGCTGTACCGCACGGTGGGGGACGGCATCGAGGTGCTGGTCGGACACATGGGCGGCCCGTTCTTCATGGGGCGTGAGGCGGGCGCCTGGTCGGTGCCCAAAGGAGAGTACGGCGCCGATGAGCTGCCCGAGGCTGCGGCGCGGCGCGAGTTCGAGGAGGAGCTGGGGCTGCCGCCGCCCGAGGGTGACCTGCTCCCGCTCGGCGAGATCGTGCAGCGCGGCGGCAAGACCGTGACGGTGTGGGCGGTCGAAGCAGACCTCGATCCGGCCGACGCCGTGCCGGGTACCTTTTCCATGGAGTGGCCGCGCAGGTCGGGCACGGTGCGGGCGTTCCCCGAGATGGACCGTTTCGCGTGGCTGTCCCCCGAGCTGGCGGCCGGCCTGCTCGTCCAGGGCCAGCAGGCCTTTCTCGACCGCCTGGTACAGCACGTGACCGGCGTCCCGCTCGAACACTCCGACGAGGCGTGACCCCCCGGCGGCCCCCCGGCCGGCCACCGGCGCCGGGCCCCCCGACCGGTGACGACCGCCGATGCCCGCCCGCAGATGGGGCCGGGCACCGCCCTGCCTGACTTCATGCCTTAATTTAGTACGTGAGTTAAGGCGTACCATGCCGTAAGCCGACGACTCGCGCACCGGTATGTTGCACGCAGGGAGGGAGCCACATGGCCACACCGAACAGAAGGACCGTCCGCGACCTGCGCCGGGACAACCGCGGGGCGGTGCTGAGGCGGTTGTATTTCGACGGCCCCATGAGCCGCCAGGCACTCGGCCCCGCCACCGGGCTGAGTTCGGGTTCCATCAGCAACGTCGTCGCCGAACTCGCCGCCGACGGCCTCGTCGAGGACGCCGGGGTGGTCGACTCCGACGGCGGCAGGCCCCGCACCCTGCTCCGGGTCGCCCCGGACAGCGGCCATCTCATCGGCGTGGACGTCGGCGAGACCCGCGTCAGGGTCGAGCTGTTCGACCTCGTACTGCGCGAACTGGCGCGCGTGGAGCTGTCGTTGGACGTCGGAGGCTACGACGTCGGGCACATCGTCGGCCACATTCGCGACGGCGTGGCCACCGTCCTGCACGAGAGCGGCCTCGACCCCGCCCGGCTGCTCGGTGTGGGGGTCGGCGTGCCCGGCATCGTCGACCGCAGCTCCCCCGACGGAGCCGTGGTGCACGGCCAGACCATCGGATGGGAGGCGGTGCCCCTGGAGTCCATGCTCCGCGCATCGCTTCAACTCCCTGACGACACGCGGTACTTCATCGAGAACGGCGCCAAGACGCTGGGCCAGGCCGAGATGTGGTTCGGCGGCGGGCGCGGCACCACCGACGCGGTGATCGTCCTGTTCGGCTCGGGTGTCGGCGCCTGCATCGTCTCGGGCGGTGCGATCTACGGCGGCGCGCACAGCAGCGCCGCCGAATGGGGCCACACCACCGTGCACGTACGCGGCCGGCGCTGCCGGTGCGGCGCGCTCGGCTGCCTGGAGGCGTACGCGGGCGCCGAGGCGCTCATCGAGCGCTGGCGCGAGGCGGGCGCCGAACTGTCCGCCCAGGCCTCCGAGGAGACGGCGGTGACCGCGCTGCTCGCCGCCGCGTTCCCCCCGGACAAGCATCTTGCCGCCGACGCCACGGCCCGTGCGGTCATCGAGGAGACCGCCGAGTACCTGGGCGCCGGCCTCTCCGATCTGATCAACCTCTACAACCCGGAGCGCATCCTCATCGGCGGCTGGGCGGGGCTCCAACTCGGCCCGTACATCCTGGAGTCGGTGCGCCGCCACGCGACCGCCTACGCGCTGCGTCACCCGGCGGAGCGCGTCACCATCGAGCTCGGCCGGCTCGGCCCGGACGCGGTCACCGTGGGCGCCGCCACCCTCCCCCTGGCCGGGTTCTTCACCCGGGGCGGCCACAGCGCCCCCGCGACCGAACAGGAGCCCCCGGCGGAAAAGGCGGGATGGCACGCTTCCGTCGCGGAGCGCACGGCCCGCTGATCCATTCCGAGGCCTTTTCCGCGGATCCGTTGAGGGAGATAGGAGATCCCTTCCGGGATCTTCATCCATCCGGGATATTCCCTCGTCCGCGATCGCCGATCTTTCTTCGTCCGGAATCTCTGATCCCCCCTGCCCGGGAGCTCCGGGAAAAAGTAATTCACCGCACGCTTTCCGAGAATCCGATGGGAAAACGTGTTCCCATAAGTCGGGCTTTAGGGATCTATCAGCAGAGGCGACGAGTTGGGATTGAGTCGCGTCCGCCGCCCATCAGGGCGGCCCCCACCTGCGGCGCAGCACGCTTTCCCGCCGCCAATCCCGCTATTTCAGGACTGCCCCTGGCACATGCCTCTTGCGGAGTCCCTATTGCAGGAACACGATCGGTCCTCGTCACGTTCCGTCGAGGAGGTACCGGTGAACGTTCCTGTGAACAACCAGCGGATGAGCCTGAGCCCCGACACCGCGAGGCAACTCGCCACCGCCACCAAGACCGTTCCGCAAATGCGCGGGGTGACCCCGCGCTATCTGCTGCGCGCCCTGCCCTGGGTCGATGTCGAATCAGGCGTCTACCGCGTCAACCGCCGTCGCTCCTTCATCCTGGGTGACGACCGGATCAGTACGTACGACGACGACGGCACCCCGCGCGTCATCGCCGGCGACCTGCGTGAGCTGCCCTACTTGCGCGACGCCGACGACGCGGCGCTCGACGAACTCGCCGCCGCCTTCGCGCCGGTGACGTTCGACGCCGGCCAGGTCCTCGTCCAGGAAGGGGACCCGGCCGAGCGGCTGTGGGTGCTCGTGCAGGGGCGCGCCGAGAAGCGTGTCACCGGAAGGTACGGCGAGGACGCGCTGCTCGACGTCGCGGGCGACGGCCAGTTCTTCGACCTCGATGCCTGGACCCGGGGCGAGCCCATGCCCTATCGGGTCAAGGCGCTCACGCCCGGCACCGCTCTGTGCGCCGACCGTGCCACGCTCAGCCAACTCACCTCGCGGGACGACCGGTTGAGGGACGCGATGGACGCGTTCGTCTCCGGCGACGGCGTGCGGCCGGGCTCCGAGGCACCCATCGACCTCTGTTCGGGCCACGTCGGAGAGGTCGAACTGCCGGGCACCTACGTCGACTACGAGGACGCGCCGCGCGAGTACCACATGTCTCTGGCGCAGACGGTGTTGCGCGTTCACACCCGGGTGGCGGACCTCTACAACGGCCCCATCGACCAGACCAGGGCCCAGGCCAATCTGACGGCGCAGGCGCTGCGCGAACGGCAGGAGGCGGCTCTGCTCAACCACCCCGAGTTCGGCCTCGTGAACAACGTATCGGCAGGCCAGCGCGTGCAGTCGCGCACCGGGTCGCCGACCCCCGACGACCTCGACGAACTGCTCGCGCGGGTGTGGAAGCAGCCCGGGTACTTCGTCGCCCACCCGAGGGCGATCGCCGCGTTCGGCCGTGAGTGCACCCGCCGTGGGGTGCCGCCGGTGACCGACACCCGGTTCGGCAGCCCGCTGCTCACCTGGCGTGGCGTACCGCTGCTGCCCTCCGACAAGATGCGGTTCTCCGGCGGCGCAGCCGTCGGCACCACGGAGATCCTGCTCATGCGCCTGGGCGAGGCGGAGCAGGGCGTGGTCGGACTGCGCCCGTCCGCGGTCCCCGACGAGATCGAACCGGGCCTGTCCATGCGGAACATGGGCGTCGACCAGAAGGGCATCAGCTCGTATCTGATGACCGCCTACTTCAACACGGCCGTCCTGGTGGAGGACGCCATCGCGGTGCTCCAGAACGTCGAGGTGTCCACCTACCATGACTATTCCTGAGGCCGAGGAGCGGCAGACACCGTACGGGTGGCCCGAGGAGCGGCAGCCGGCACAGGGGACTCGGGCCGGAGACCGGCGGAGCGATCTCCCCGGCCTGACGCCGGGCGCGTTCACGCCCGAGTCGGCGCGCAAGGACTTTCCGATCCTGCACCGCACGGTCAACGGGCATCCGCTGGTCTGGCTCGACAACGCCGCCACCACACAGAAGCCCCGTCAGGTCATCGAGGCGCTCGCCGGCTACTACAGCGCGGCGAACTCCAACATCCACCGCGGCGCGCACACCATGGCGCGCGAGGCCACCGATCTGTACGAGGCGGGCCGCGCCGCCGTCGCGGACTTCCTCGGCGCGCCATCGCCCGACTCCGTCGTCTTCGTACGCGGTACCACGGAGGCCGTCAACCTGGTCGCGCAGAGCTGGGGGCGAGCCCGTCTCGGCCCCGGCGACGACATCCTCGTGCCCGTCCTCGAACACCATTCCAACATCGTCCCCTGGCAGTTGCTGGCGAAGGAGACCCGGGCCCGGGTCGTGCCGGTGCCGCTCCTCGCGGACGGGCAGATCGACCAGGACGCCTACGCCGACCTGCTCTCCTCACGGACCCGCCTCGTCGCGGTCAGCCAGGCCTCGAACGTGCTCGGCACGGTGCCGCCCGTCCGTGAGATGACCGCGCTCGCCCACCGCTACGGGGCGAAGGTCCTGGTCGACGGTGCCCAGGCCGTCGCCCACCTGCCCGTCGACGTGACCGATCTCGACGCCGACTTCTACGCCTTCTCGGGGCACAAGCTGTACGCCCCGACCGGCATCGGCGCGCTCTACGTCAAACCGGAGGTCCTCGCCGGGCTCCGGCCCTGGCAGGGCGGCGGCAACATGATCGATTCGGTCTCCTTCGACCGCACCACGTTCGCCCCCGCGCCCCATCTCCTGGAGGCCGGCACCGGGCACATCGCCGGCGTGGCGGGGCTGCTCGCCGCGCTGAACTGGTTCACCTCCTTCGACCTGACCGCGGTCGCTGCGTACGAGGAGGCGCTCACGGCGTACGCGCGGCAGGCGATGGGGAAGGTGCCGGGTCTGGAGATCCTGGGTTCGGCACCCGGCAGGATCGCTGTCCTGACGTTCACCGTGGCGGGCCGGGATCCGGCGGAGATCGCCTCGTGGCTCGACCAGGAGGGCATCGCGGTCCGCGCGGGCCACCACTGCGCGCAGCCCGCTCTCGCCCACTACGGCCTCACGGCCGCCGCCCGCGCCTCGTTCGCGCTGTACAACACGCCGGAGGAGGTGGACCGGCTGGTGGCATCGCTGCTCGCGCTCGACGGGTCGGACTGAGCATCACGCGACGGGGCCGGGCCCGCGGGCCCGGCCCCTGTTTCATGTCCGGAGGGCCCGGCCCCTGTCACTCCCAATCGGGCGTGAGCGAGAACCGTCAGGCGGTGAAGGAGTCCGGGTCGCTGCTCTTCCAGGCCCCGGCCCATTCCTCGGGCAGCGTGGCCGGGGCGAGCAACTGGCCCGGCTCCAGCCAGGTGTAGAGCTCGGCGTACGTGGCGACGGCGTGGTGGGAGGTGCGGCGGCTCAGCATGTGGGGGCGCAGCTGGGCGGGGTCGCTCACCCCGAGCGAGGCCATGATCTCCATGGCGCTGTGCACGGTGGCCTGCTGGAAGCGCTGGACCCGGCGGTACTTGTCCTCGACCACGAGGGCGCGGCTGCGCTCGGGGTCCTGCGTCGCGACCCCCACGGGGCACTGGTTGGTGTGGCAGCGCTGGGTCTGGAGGCAGCCGACGGCGAACATCATCGCGCGGGCCGCGTTGGTGTAGTCGGCGCCCTGGATCAGCCGCTTGACGATGTCGGAGCCGGTGGCGACCTTGCCGCTCGCCCCGATCCGCACCCGGTCGCGCAGGCCGGTGCCGACGAGGGCGTTGTGGACGATGGAGAGTCCGTCGGTCAAGGGCGTACCCACATGGTCGACGAATTCGACCGGTGCGGCGCCGGTGCCGCCCTCGGCGCCGTCGACCACGATGAAGTCGGGGGCGATGTCCTCCTCCAGCATCGCCTTGCACAGGGCGAGGACGTCGCGGCGGCTGCCGACGCACAGTTTGAACCCGGTGGGCTTGCCGCCGGCGAGTTCGCGCATCCGGCCGATGAAGCGGATCAGTTCGCGCGGCGTGGAGAACGCCCGGTGGTGGTTGGGCGAGATGACCGTCTTGCCCTCGGGCACCTCACGCACCCGGGCGATCTCCGCGGACACCTTGGCGCCGGGCAGCACACCGCCCTTGCCGGGCTTGGCGCCCTGGGACAGCTTCAGGGAGACACAGCGGACGCTTTCGGTGGCGGCCTTGCGTGCGAATTCGGCGGGGTCGAAGTCGCCGTCGGGGGTGCGGCAGCCGAAGTAGCCGGTGCCGATCTCCCAGATCAGGTCGCCCCCGTAGCGCAGATGGTGGTCCGAGATGCCGCCTTCACCGGTGTCGTGGGCGAAGCCGCCCTCCTTGGCGCCCCGGTTGAGGGCGAGGATGGCCGGCGCGGACAGCGAGCCGAAGCTCATCGCCGACACGTTCAGGAGCGCCATGTCGTACGGCTTGGTGCAGTCGGGGCCGCCCACGCGGACGGTCACGGGCTGGTCCGGGACCGGATGCGGGGCGACGGAGTGCACGAAGAACTCGTATCCCGGCTGGTAGACGTCGAGCTCGGTGCCGAAGGGGTCCTGGTCGGCGGTGCCCTTGGCGCGTTCGTACACGGCGGAGCGGGTGTCGCGGTCGAAGGGGCGGCCGTCGTAGTCGCGCTCGATGAAGTACTGCTGCATCTCAGGGCGGATCGCTTCGAGCAGGAACCGCGCGTGGCCGAGGACCGGATAGTTGCGCAGCACCGAGTGGCGGCGCTGAACGAGGTCGTACGTGCCGGTCGCGGCCAGCGCGAGCAGCGGGCCCGCGGCGATCCACCACCACGCCCCGACGGTCACGGCGAGGACCACGGCTGCCGCCGCGAACACCACAAGGGCGGCCACCAGGCCTGTGCGCTTCACTTCTGTTTTCTCCTCACCGCGGCCCGGCTCCAGCGCCGTGTGCCGTCGTCTTCGCCCGTGTTCCTACCCATCCCGCGTGCACGGTCGCGCGGGCCCGTCGGCCGGTGCCGGGCGCGTTCCCGACACGGCGTCCCCTTCTCTTGACATGCACGGGGTCGACCGCTGAGATGTGGTTGCTTTCGTTCGACGCCGTTCGCTTGTGCGCCAATTACCCCCACTGGAGCCGCACTTGAGTACCGAACCGCACAGTTGCAGACACCGTCTCGGCGCTTTCCTGGGCGCCCTCGCTCTCGTCTCGGGCGGTCTGACGGCCAACGTGGAGGTGACGGCCGCACCGGAGGCGGCGGCCGTGGACAACGGTCTGGCGCGTACCCCGCAGATGGGATTCAACAACTGGAACTCGACCCACTGCCGGGCCGAATTCAATGAGGCGATGGTCGAAGGCATCGCCGACGCCTTCGTGGCCCGGGGTCTCAAGGCCGTCGGTTACACCTATGTCAACATCGACGACTGCTGGGCGCTGCCGAGCCGCGACGCCGCCGGGAACCTCGTCCCCGACCCGGTGCGCTTCCCCCACGGCATCAAGGCGGTCGCGGACTACGTGCACGCCAAGGGGCTCAAGTTCGGCCTCTACTCCAGCGCGGGCACCAAGACCTGCGACACCCAGGGCTTCCCCGGTGGCCTCGGGCACGAGCGGCAGGACGCCGAGCTGTGGGCGTCCTGGGGCGTGGACTACCTCAAGTACGACAACTGCAACAACAACGGCGTCGACGCCAAGCAGCGCTACACGGCGATGGGCGACGCACTCAAGGCCACCGGCCGGCCCATTCTCTACAGCATCTGCGAGTGGGGCCAGAACCAGCCCTGGACCTGGGCGTCGGGCACCGGCAACTCGTGGCGGACCACGGGAGACATCAGCGACTCCTGGTCCAGCATGATCAACATCGCGCACCAGAACCAGCCCCTGGCGGCCGCCGCGGGCCCGGGCGGCTGGAACGACCCGGACATGCTGGAGGTCGGCAACGGTGGCATGACCGACACCGAGTACCGCACCCACTTCAGCCTGTGGTCGCAGATGGCGGCCCCGCTGCTGATCGGCAGCGATCTGCGTGCCCCGAGCGCGGCGACCCTCGCGATCCTGAAGAACACCGACGTGATCGCCGTCGACCAGGACCCGCTCGGCAAGCAGGGCACGGTGGTCTCCAGCGCGGGCGGCCTGGTAGTGATGACCAAACCCCTTGCCGACGGCGGCCGTTCGGTGACGCTCACCAACGAGACCGCCTCCACCAGGACGGTGACGACGACGATCGACGCCATCGGGCTCGGCGGATCGTCCTCGTACGCCCTCAGGGATCTGTGGTCGCACCGGACGAGCAGCACCACGGGCGCCATCGGCGCTTCGGTGCCCGCGCACGGAACGGTGATGTACCGGGTCACACCGGGCCCCCGGGTGCCGCCGGCGCCCGGGCTCCACCAGCTCAGCGACCTGTCGTGGACGTCGGCCGCCAACGGCTGGGGGCCGGTCGAGCGCGACCGCAGCAACGGGGAACAGGCCGCCGCCGACGGCGGGACCCTCACCGTCGGCGGTGCCACCTACACCAAGGGCCTCGGCGCGCACGCCTCGTCCACGCTGACGTACTACCTCGGCGGCACCTGCACCGCGTTCAGCTCGGACGTGGGTCTGGACGACGAGGTGGGCGCGAAGGGGTCGGTCGTCTTCCAGGTCTACCGGGACGGGACGCTGGTCGCCGACAGCGGCCGGGTCACCGGCGCGGACGCGGCGAAGACGATCGGCGCCGACCTGGCCGGAGCCGGCGAGCTGGAGCTGGTCGTGACGGACGCGGGTGACGGCATCGACTACGACCACGCCGACTGGGCCTCGCCCAAACTCACCTGTTCCTGACGGCAGTTGTTGTCCGGCCCCCTGAGGGCGGCCGAGGCGGCGTGAAGGGGCCCCGCTCCCCGAAGCGGGCCCCTTCAGGCGCCGCCCTCCTCCGCGCCCCCTCCGCGCCCCGTCCGCTCCTCCTCCTCGCCTACTTCGCGCCTATTTCGTGGCCACCACGAGCCGGGAGCGCGGGCTGCCGTTCGCCCGCCGGCCCAGCTCCTCCAGGGCGTACAACTCGACGCCGAAGCCGGCGGCCGCGAGTTCCCGGCGTACGTCCGTGAGGCCGAACCCGCGGTAGTACATGACGAACGGCGGACGCCACACGGCGTTGCGCACCCGCATCGCCGTGTCGAAGCCCAGCAGGGCGAGGTATCCGGAGCTGCCGGGCCGGGACGGCGCCACCACCGGGAACGCGAACCTGCCGCCGGGGCGCAGCGCCGCGTACACCTGACGGAAGAGGCCGGGGCGTTCACGGGGCAGGAAATGCCCGAACGCGCCGAAGCTGACGGCCAGATCGAAGGCGGCACGCAGGGGCAGCGCCCGCGCGTCGGCCCGGATCAGGTGCGCCCGCGGATGGGCGCGGGCGGCGACGGCCAGCATCCCGGCGCTGATGTCGACGCCGGTGACCTGGTCGCGGCACACCTCTCTCAGGACGCCGAGGCCCGCGCCGGTGCCGCAACACAGGTCCAGGCCGCGGTCGAAGGGGCCGAGTGCGCCGAGGACGGCCGCCACCGGCGCGAGGATCGCTTCGGGGGTGCGAAACGGAGTGTGGTCGAACTTCGGGGCGAGCAGGTCGTAGCCGCGCTCGACGGACGACAGCGCCTGGACGGCGAGTTCCCGGAAGGTGGGGCCCTGGGGAGCGAACATGACTGGTCAGCTTAGGGGGCGGGCAAGGCTTTTCACGACGCCCATGGGGTCGCCAATTGCCCGCTTTATGACCCTTCCGTAACAGCCGCATCACCGCCCCCCCCCCCCCTTCCCGCCGCACGGAACCCAGGCCAGGGCCCGGCCGGACCGGCGGCACCAC
>NZ_JBEZKW010000090.1:0-24064 GCF_040651795.1 Streptomyces sp. NPDC048361 | reverse complement strand
CGACAAGGGATACCGGGGCGCCGGCGGCACGGTCCGTACCCCGTGCTGGGGACGGTGGGAGACTCTTTCCACCGGTCAGCAGGCGGTGAACCGGTCCCACGCGAAGATCCGCGCCCTCGTCGAGCAGGCCATGGCCACCCTCAAGTCCTGGCGGCTCCTTCGCAAGCTCCGGTGCTCGACCACCCGGATCACCTGCCTCATCCAGGCTGTCCTCACCCTGCATTTGGCCAGCTCAGACCGATGATGGAAAAGCCTCACTGAGCCTTTTTCATCCTGCCGTTGAGGCGTGGTGAAGGACGACGGTGGCCTTCACGATGTCGGTGATCCGGTTGGTACTGCAGCGCAGCTTCCGTAGCAGGCGCCAGCCCTTCAGGACGGCCATGGCCTGCTCGACGAGGCAGCGGATCTTCGCGTGCGTGGAGTTGTGGCGCCGCTTCCACTGCTTGAGGCTGCGTCCCCGGAACGGGACGCGGACGTGGCGGCCGGCACCCTGGTATGCCTTGTCCGCCCAGCATCTGAGGCCCGCCTCTGCGAGTGCGTCGATGATGTGGTGGGTGCGGGCGGCCGTCAGGTCGTGAGTCGCTCCGGGCGGGGCGGGCGAGGCCCACAGCGGTTGGCCAAAGGGGTCGGTCAGGACCTGGACGTTCATGCCGTGGCGTTTGTGTTTCCCCGAGTGGTACGGGGTGTCGGCGGCGATCCGGTCGATGGGCAGCAGGGTTCCGTCCAGGAGGACGAACGCTTTCGTGCGGGCCGTGACCATCGCCTCCTCCAGTGTCGGGGCGAGCGCGGCCAGCACCTCGATGGCCTCGCGGATATGGCGGTATGCGGTCGCGATCCCGATGCCGAACCCGGCAGCGAGTTGGGCGTAGGTGTCACCGCACCGCAGGTGTGCCAGGGCGAGCAGGGCCTGCCGGCCCGCAGTCAGTCGTCTCCACCGCGTACCGATCTCCCGCCTCCGCGAGGCGAGTTGCCCAGTCAGGAAACGCAGGGTCCGGCTGGACAGGTCGATCGACGAAGGGTAGACAAGCACTCGAAGCTCCTGGCGCAGACGGCTGATCTTGGTCGACAACCCGTCCACCAGGAGCTTCATCGTTGTGCAGGCACGCCCAACTCGCGGTCACCGCCGCCAACTTGGAAAAGGCTCATTGAAATGCAGGGCGCGGCGAGTCAGACGATCGAGCCGGTAAGCAATGATCACATCGAAATCGTCTGCCCGATTGTTCAGCCATTTCCCCAGCGCGGGAAGCTTGAAAGGAGAGAGGCCACCGGACACATCAGCGTCCTCAGCCTCACCGGCCAGGATGCCGGACACATGAGGGGCGGCCAGGTAGTGCTCTATGGAGCGGCGTTGCCTCTCGATGGCCGTGGAGGCGTCAGAGTCGGAGGACAGCCGCAGGCACTGCTGACAAGACGTCCCGGCCTGTCCTTACGAGCTGGGAACTACCCTGGCAGGGTGAGTACCGAAACCCAGGCCAAGACCGACCGCTCCGCCCTCACCACCGGTGATCGGCTGGTTCGCGTCGGCGCCGTCGTCTTCTTCATCGGCGCGCTCGCCACACTGGTCACGGTGGCGCCGCTGTTCCTGCACACCGCCCCGTTCCCGTCGGTCGCGTACCTGATCTGCATGCTGATGGGCGTCGGCTTCCTGATCGCCGGGGCGGGCGTGCTCCTGGGCATCGCGGAGCAACGCCGCGCGGTCCGCGCCTGAACGACCACTTCCGCCCCTCGGGCCGGCCGAACCGGCCCCGGGATCGGCCCGGACCGTACGAAAGTGCGAGGCCGGGCTGTCAAGGGCGTTCGGCGGCGTAACCCTTCAACCAGGCCGGAAATGACGTCAGATCGTCGAGGACGACGTCCGCGCCGGCCGCTCGCAGTTCGTCCGCGCCGATCGGGCCGGTCGGTACCGCGACCGACACGGCGCCGGCGGCGTGTGCCCCGAGCACATCGCCGAGGTGGTCGCCGACGTACACCGCCGCCCCGTGCTCGCGCAGCGCGACCGCCTTGGCCTCCGCCCACAGGCCGCCGACGACCTCGTCCGGCTCGATGCCCAGGTGGTCGAGGTGGAGCTGGGCCTGCGGCGCGTTCTTGGCGGTGACGACGACGGCCCGGCCGCCGAGCTCCTGGACCGCGCGCACGGCGTCGGCGGCTCCGGGCAGCGCGGGCGTGGGCAGGATCGCGCGTGTGGGGTAGATCTCACGGTACGTGAGGACCATCTCCGCGATGAGCTCCTTGGGGAACCAGTGCCGCAGCTCCCAGTCGAGCGGTGGCCCGAGTCGGCTGACGGCCTGGTCGGCATCGATGTACGTCCCGGTCCTGGCGGACAGCTCCTGGTAGACGGCGTGGATGCCGGGGCGGGAGTCGATGAGGGTCATGTCGAGGTCGAAGCCGACGGTGGGGGCGTTGTGGGGCATGGCCCCATTGTGCCCAGCCGGGCACCACCCCGGAGTTGCCCACCCCGGCCCCCGGGGCATGTGCATGCCACCCGGCACCAGCACCGCCAGGCGCGCGGGGATCTGCGCGACCGCTCGGGGTGTGAGCCGGCCGGAGGCAGACGTGGGGTCAGCCGCGTTCGGGGCGTCGCGCGCGCCACACCAGGAACGCCGCGGACGACACCGCCGCCACCCGCACCACCCACGGCCACACCCCCGACACCGCATCCCCCATCGCCCCCGGCGCGATCGGTTCGCCCCACCGCCCGTTCTGGCGCCCCCAGAGCCAGACCAGAGCGCCCAGGAGCGTCAGGCCGGGCATGCCGAAGACCGCCCACTTCGACTCGGCCCGGGTCAGCCGCCGGGAGGCGTACGCGAGGAGCCAGCCCGCGCCGAGCGCCAGCCACAGCCCGAACAGCGCGCCCGTCACGAGCAGCGCGGCCGCCAGCAGGAGGACGGGGTTGGACAGCCCGGCACGGGGGACGGCCACCGCCCCGATGGCCCGGCGCCGACCGGGGCGCAGGCGCAGCAGCGGGCGGCGCCGCGCCGGTGCGGTCTCGACGAGGTCGGCGTCCTCCCCGAGCTCGTCGTCTCCCTCGACGTCACCTTCATCGGCCTCGTCGAGTTCGGCCTCGTCCACCGGCGGCCGCAGGAGCTCCGGAATCTCCACCCCGCCGACGAACCCGGGCACCACATCGCCCCCGAGCGGGGCGGAGGCGGAGGGCCCGACCCGCCACCAGTCGGGTTCGTCGCCCTGCTTGCCGAGCTCGTCCATGCCCGCCAGATGCGGCGGCGCCGGCAAGGAGGGCGTGGGCGGCGCCTCGTCCGCCGCCCGTTCACGCGACCGAGCCCGCGGCCGTGGGCGCGGTAGGCGTTTGCCCCGCCCGGGGAACAACCGGTCCCGCTGAACCGGCACCCCACCCTCAACCGAAGACGTAGACGAAGACGAAGGGGACGGGGGCGGGGGCGGGGACGGCGAAGACGGAGGCGCGGCGGCGGACGCGGACGATCCGCCGTACCCCGGCCCCGAGGGTGGCGCGGCACCGAAGCCCGGAGCCGCCCCCGGCCCCCGCCCCGCCCCTGACGCGGCCCGCTCCACGACGTCCTCCGGCGCCCCGAACCGCCCGAGCACGCGCCGCACCGTGGCCGGCGTCTCCGTCCCGTACTTCGCCCGCTGCTTGTCGATCTCGTCGCGCAGCGACGACACCAGGCGCATCCGGTCCCCGGAGGGCAGTTGCCGCCGCTGGGCCAGGTCGCCGACCCGGCTCAGGTAGTCGTAGACCAGCTGGTCGCTCTCGATCCCCACGCCCGTTTCCCCTCCGCGAGCCCGCTCGCGGCCACCCTGAGAGCCGCCGTCCCGCCGGTCCGGCCGCGTTTCGGACACCGGCTACGGGTCCTGACGGTAGCGCGCACGGGCTACCGTGGGGCGGATGGGGACCGGCGAGCGCAATCAGGAGGCGCACGTGCCCGAAGGAACGACCGGCGCGACGAACCGAGCTGCCCAGGCAGCGGACACCGCCGCCTCGGCACCCCGTACCCCGGCACCCGCCTCGGCACCCCGTACCCCGGCACCCGCCTCGGCACCCCGTACCCCGGCACCCGGCACGGCGCCAACGCCCGCCACGACACCGGCACCGGCAGCGGGCCCGGCGCCCCGCACCCTCGCCGAGTCCCTGCGCGCCCGCCCCGACGACTCCCTCGCCGCCCTGCTGCGGGCCCGGCCCGACCTGCTCTCGCCCGTGCCGGGCGACCTCACCCAGCTCGCCACCCGCGCCGGCACCCGGGCCTCCGTCGTCCGCGCCCTGGAACGCCTCGACACGTTCGCGCTCCAGACCGCCCAGGTGCTGGCGGTGGCCCCGGATCCGGCCCCGTACGAGGCGGTCCTCGCCCTGCTCGCCGGGGACGACGGCGACGCGGAGGTCGAGCGCGCGCTGCCCGGCGCGCTCGCGGCGCTGCGTGAGCAGGCCCTGGTGTGGGGCGGCGACGACCGGCTGCGCCTGGTGCGTACCGCCCGTGAACTGCTCGCCCCCTCGCCCACGCACCCCTCCCCCACCGGTCTCGGCCCGACCGTCGCGGAGTCGACGTCGGGCATGTCGCCGGGCCGCGTCCAGGAGATCCTCCAGACCGCGGGCCTCCCGGCGACCCACGACCCGGTGTCCGCGGTCGCCGCGCTGACCTCGCTGTTCACCGACCGCGCACGGATGGCGGAGCTGCTCGACTCCGCGCCGTCCGACGCGCTGACCGTCCTGGACCGGCTGGTGTGGGGCCCGCCGTACGGCGAGGTGTCGGCCGATCCGCCGCCGCCGGTGCGCTGGCTGCGCGACCACGGCCTGCTGCTCCCGGCGTCGGCCCGCACCCTGGTGCTGCCGCGCGAGGTCGCCCTGCATCTGCGCGCCGGGCGTGCACACCGCACCACCGAGCCGGTGGCACCCGCCGTCACGCCGCTGCGCGAGTACCGCCCCCAGGTGGTGGACGCGGCCGCCGCGGGCCAGGCGTTCACCGCGCTGACCACCGTCGAGGACCTGCTCGCCGAGTGGAACGAGGGCGGCCCGGCCGTGCTGCGGGCCGGCGGTCTGTCCGTACGCGACCTCAAGCGCACCGCGACCGCCCTCGACCTGCCCGAGCCGACGACCGCGTTCTGGCTCGAACTCGCTTATGCAGCAGGCCTGTTGGCGTCGGACGGCGAGGCGGACGAGCGGTACGCGCCGACCCCCGAGTACGACGACTGGCTCGACCTTCCGCCCGCCGAGCGCTGGACGCGCCTCGCACTGGCCTGGCTCGCCGCGACCCGCACCGCGGGGCTCGTCGGCGAACAGGACGCCAAGGGCCGTACGCTCGCCGCGCTCGGCCCCGACCTCGACCGTTCCCCCGCGCCCGAGGTACGCCACCGCGTCCTGACCCTGCTCACCACACTCCCCGCGGCCACCTCGCCCGAGCCCGGTTCGCTGCTGGCCCGGCTGCGCTGGGAGCACCCGGCCCGCAGCGGACCCGCGGACCTGCGCTCGCGGCTGGCCCAATGGACGCTGTCCGAGGCGGAGTTGCTGGGTCTGACCGGCCGGGGCGCGCTCACCACGCACGGCCGGGTGCTGCTGACGCCGGCCGCCGGTGCCGCCGAACGTGAGGCGCTCGGCGCGCTCGCCGCGCAGGCCCTCGCCCCGCACCTGCCCGAACCCGTCGACCATGTCCTGCTCCAGGCGGACCTCACCGCGGTCGCGCCCGGCCCGCTGAGACGCCCGCTCGCGGCGATGCTGGGCGTGCTCGCCGACATCGAGTCCAAGGGCGGCGCGACCGTCTACCGCTTCACGGCGGGTTCGGTACGCCGCGCCCTCGACGCCGGCCGGACCGCCTCCGACCTTCAGGCCTTCCTCACCGAGCACAGCCGTACGCCGGTGCCTCAGCCGCTCAGCTATCTGATCGACGACGTGGCCCGCCGCCACGGCCATCTTCGGGTGGGCGCCGCTTCGGCGTACGTACGCTGCGACGACGAGGCGATGCTGGGCGAGATCATGGCCGACAAGCGCAGCGGGCCGCTGCACCTGCGCCGCCTCGCGCCGACCGTCCTGGCCACCACCGCCGAACCGGGCGCGCTGCTCGACGGGCTGCGTTCCATGGGCTACGCCCCGGCCGCCGAGTCCGCCGAGGGCGACGTCGTGATCACCCGCGCCGACTCCCGCCGCACCCCGCGCCGGACGGCCCCGGTCCCGGTCCCGGACGGCCCGCCGCACCCCGACGAGACGCTGCTCGACGCGGCGGTACGGGCGATCCGGGCGGGTGACACGGCGGCGACGGTGGTGCGCAAGGAGCCGCCGGACTCCGCCCGCACGGACGGCTCAGGCTCCGGCTCCCTGCCGCGTACGTCGTCGGCGGAGACGCTGGCGACGGTGCAGGCGGCGGCGATGACGGGGTCGGCGGTGTGGATCGGCTACGTCAACGCGGAGGGCGCGGCGAGTCAGCGGGTCATCGCGCCGGTGCGGGTCGAGGGCGGGTTCGTGACGGCGTACGACCACACGGCGGACGAGGTGCGTACGTACCCCCTCCACCGCATCACCGGCGTCGCCGAGCTGGCGGATCCGGCGTAGCCGGAGCCACCGACCCGTGCGGCTACTTGAGAGTGCCGGCCCTCTGGGGCTCCGCCCCAGACCCCGTTCGCACCTTAAGGGCGCTCGTCCTCAAATGCCGGACGGGCTGAGATTGCCTCCACTGGGCAGCATGCCAAGGGCAAACCCCGCCAGGGGCGCGGGGAACTGCGCGAGACGCGGGCACGGTCCGCAGACGACCGGTGTTTTCAGGGGCGCGGGGAACTGCGCGGCTGGCCCCCACCGGCCCGCAGGGGAAATCGAACTCCCCCGGCGGGTTGCGGGAAGGGGTGGGGTGGGGCAGGCCGAACCGGCCACACCACACCGCACCCCGCCCAAGCGGACGCGAACTAGTCGATGTCGACCGAACCGTCCCGCTTACCGGACCCGGAGGACCCGGAGGACCCCGACCCCGACCCCGACCCCGACAACAGCCCCGGCAGGGACAGCTGAGCCCCGCTCGCGGAATCGCGCTCCCCCGACCCCGCCCCACTCAGGTTCTGCCGGACCGAGTCGAGGATCGTCAGCCCCTGCCCGACGAGCCCCGCCGCGATCTCGCCCAACCCGTCCGCCCCGTTGAGCACATTGACGTTCGCCCCCGCCAGACCCCCCGCCGCTTCCTTCACGATCTGCGGCAGCTGATCGATGAGCATCCGGTCGAGCGCGACACGGTCGTACGACGCCGCCGCCTCCGCCTGGATCTTCATCCGCTCGGCCTCGGCGATCGCGAGCACCTTGATGCGCTCGGCCTCGGCCTGCGCCGGCTTCACGATCTCGGCGACGAGCTGCTGCTGACGCAACTCGGCCGCCCGCTGGGCGAGTTCGGTCTGGGCCGCGAGCACCTCCTGCTGCGCGTGGGCCTGGGCGAGCGGCCCGGCCTGCGCGGCCTGCGCCTGCGCGCGGTCGATCTCGGCGGAGTACTCGGCCTTGACGACCGCGGTCTGCCGCGCGTACTCCGCCTGGTTGCGCGCCGCGACCTGCTCGGCCTCGACCGACGCCTGCGTGGCCTGTGCCTGGGCGACCTGCGCGGCCCGGTGGATGGCAGCCTTGTGCGGCGCGGACATCGCGTCGATGTAACCGACATCGCCGTCGTCGATGGACTGGATCTGGAGCGAGTCGACGGTCAGGCCGATCTTCGCCATCTCCGTCTTCGACGTCTCAAGCACCTCCGCGGCGAGCTTCTGCCGCTCGGTGACGATCTCCTCGACGGTCATCGAGCCGATGATGGACCGCAGGTGACCGGCGAAGATCCGCCCGGTCAGGATCGACATCTGGTCCTGGTCGGACAGGAAGCGCTGGCCCGCGTTGACGATCGACTCGTGGTCGTTGCCGACCTTGAACGCGATGACGGCACGCACGTGCAGCGCGATGCCCTGCCTGGTCACGCAGGTCTCGGTGACCTCCGCCTCGCACATGGAAAGCGTGAGGAAGCGGGTCTTGCGGAAGACCGGCAGGACGAACTTGCCGTGGCCGGTCACGACACGGAACGGGGCACCCCCGAGACCGCGCCTGCCACCCGAGATCAGCATCGCCTCGTCGGGGGCGGGCACCCGGTAACCGAACATCCTCTGTCTCCTTAGAAACGACGTCCCCTGGCGGGAAACGACGTCTAGCCGGCGTCGGCGGAACGGCCGCCCAACGCGTCCAACGGATCGGCCCACTCGATGACGTCCACCTGGCGGGTGCCACGGGATCCGATCACGAGTACGGTCGCGCCCTTCGGGAGGGGCTCCTCCGACCAGGCGAGGAAGGCCTCCGTGCCACCTCTGACGCTCACGACGACCTCGCCGGGCCCGGCGGTTCCGCGGGTGGCGACGAGCAGCACTCCGGCGCAGCCGACAACGGCATCGTCCTGTTGCACGCCTGGCGCCCCCCATCGTTCTGATCCTGGTTCTGGTCCTGGTTCTGATCCTGGATTTCAGACCTTAGACCTGCCGGGATCAACCGCCTATCCTCGGGCCCCCTTCGGATCCCGGTGTTCTCCGGTGGCCAAGCCTGCCCCCGCTTCCTAGTCGTGCGGGCTCCCGCCCCACATCAACGCGAACACCGTGATCAGCACAAGGATGCCGACGACGAGCAGCTTGGACATCACGAACCCGAGAACGACGCCGCCCGCCGCCAGCCAGACGCGCAGAGCCCGCAGGCTCCGCCGCAACGGAAGCAGCCAGCTGCTGAGCACCGCCCCCACCGGCACCCCGTACAGCATCACGAGGTACTCCGGATCGCGCCCGAGCGGCGGGAACGCCACGAGATCGAGCCAGACGGACAGGACGAGACCCAGCGTGCACACCGCGGGCGCGACCCACCAGACCGTGTCCGGTCCGTCCACCGTGCCGCGGCGCCCAGCCGGACCCGGCGCCCAGCGCCCGTACCCGTAGCCGTGCCCCTGCCCCCGCCCCTGCCGCCCCCGGTACGCGTAGGGCTCCCACCGCGTCGTCGTCATGCCGCCATCCCACCCCCGCCCCGGGCCCGCCGACACCGTCCCCGTACTCATCCCGTACTCATCCCGCGCCGCCCGGTACTCATCCGCACCCGGCCGCACGTCCCGCCCGGCCCCCCGATACGGCAGACTGGAAGTTTGCCCGCCCCGCCCGCCCGGCGATGTTTCGTGTCGTCGCCGGACGGGGCTCATCTGTGCCCGCGCGGGCACGCATCAGCGGTCGGTCAATCAGCCCTCAAACAGGGGGATTTCCCGCCCATGGGCCTGCCGTAGGTGCCGGCGCAGCTTCACCCGTGCGTCTACCTCCTGCGACGGGTTGCGAGCTTGTTTGGCCTGGCGAATCTGGGCCAGAGCGATGGTGCACGGCCCGCACCCCTCAACCCCCTGGATCGTCTCGGTACCGGCTGGGCGTAGGCCAATTGGTTGGTTCGATGAGTACATGGGTCCGCTCTCCTGGGTCGCGTGTGCCCTCAAGACTCCCTGCCGATCAAGGTCATCGCGACGGCAGAACGGGCGTCATGCGGACGTCACCCGCAGGCGTCAATTCGGTGTCATTGCACGGCTGTTCGGCCTACCGTGGACTCATGACGACGATTACGCAGACACCAAACGATGTACTGCGTGCCGTGCGGGTCGGCATGCTGCTGAGTCAGGACGAGTTCGCCAGAGCCATCAACCGGGCAGGTGCAGAGCTCGGTGAGCCGAACGAAGCTAACAAACGGCTTGTGCAGCGTTGGGAGTCAGGCGCTACACGGTCTTGCCGACCGGTGTACGCGCGGGCTCTGGAGCATGTCACTGGACGGCCGATTGAGGCTCTCGGGTTCGCTACGCAGGTCTCTACCGCGCGGGTACGTGGGGACGGGTCCGGCGGCCACGATATGGACTCCAGCGCGGACGGTGTCGCGGCGGTCTCGGCGCACCCGAGTACGCAGTCTCAGGGAGAGAACTACTCCGGTATTTGGCTCAGCCGGTACGAGTTCTACTCGTCCAGCCGTAGCGACACGTACCAGGGGAAGCACTACGTCTTGGTGCTGCACCGCGGGAACCGGCTCACAGTTCAGAGCCTGCCAGGGGCATCGTCCAACCCTGACAGCCCGCTGTCCCTTGACCTCACGGTTGACCGGAACGTGGTCACAGGGTCGTGGGTGGAGCAGACGGCATCTGACGGCTACTACCAGGGCGCGCGGTATCACGGGGCGATTCAACTACTGGTCGAGCCGACGGGCCGTCGCATGGCAGGAAAGTG
Organism: Streptomyces sp. NPDC048361; assembly: GCF_040651795.1. NCBI lineage: Bacteria > Bacillati > Actinomycetota > Actinomycetes > Kitasatosporales > Streptomycetaceae > Streptomyces > Streptomyces sp. NPDC048361. The sequence goes on along the minus strand of NZ_JBEZKW010000090.1, from coordinate 13,873 downwards.
GGTCGGGTTCGGGAAGGACTTCGACGTGAACACTGGCCCATGGGAACTGCGGTTGGTGGACGCGTCGACCAGCAAGGCGACGTTGGAGCAGTACAGCCGCCCACCGCAGTAGCCGGGGCGACGCCAAGTGCCAACGTGCAACTCCCCCGCCGACCAGGGCCCCGCCGTTCCTCCACTTGGAGCGGCGGGCTCTTCGCCGTCCGCTACGACCCACACGTCCCAATAACTTGGTTCGTGCCCTCCCCGGGGCGGACATGCGAAAGACCGTCCACCACCAGGGCAGACGGTCCCTCAAGTCGGGGCGGATTACTCGGAATCGCTCAGCGCCCGGTACAGCGTCGCGCGGGACACCTTGAGCGCCTTGGCAATGGCCGTGACGCTCTCACCCTGGGCCTTGCGAGCCTTGGCCGCAGCGAGCTTGTCAGCGTCCATCACGGCGGGGCGGCCCCGGTGCGCCCCTGAGCCTTGGCGGCGTCCAGACCCGCACGCGTCCGCTCAACGATCATGTCTCGCTCAAGCTCGCACAATTTTTGATGATCATGAAAGCCCGTAGCGTGCCCCGCTCAGGCCAGCAACCGCAAGGGTTGGGGAGGCTCCTGGAACGGGGTCGCAAGAAGCAACAGAGCGCAAACCAGACCACCCCCGTCAACGCCACCCCGCCATTCCCCCGACGAAACCGTTACCGAAGCCCGACAATGCCCCGACCCTACGCACGGCCACTGACAACGTCCTCAGAAGCCACACGCGCCCCCAGGAACGCCGAACGACCCGCCACCAGGTTTCCCCAGCAACGGGCCGCGAAAGGCGTTCAGGAAGGCTCAGGACAGCTCAAGATCCCGGGCCACAGCGCGCTGTATGACTGCCTCAACGTCCTTACCGTCAGCGTCAGCACGGCGGATCTCGCCGTCCTCCCCGAAGTAGACCGCGAGGCGGGACGTGTCGAGTCTCGGGCCGCCCTTGCGGGACATGCCGACTTCTACGTACACACCAGCGTTCAGAAGTAGATCTCGCTTGCCCCCCGTGTCGGCGTCCTTCCACAGCTGTGCGTGAGTCCGGCCGGTCGGAACCGCTTCCACACCCGCAGGCTTGGCGGTGCGCTGCTTCTCGTTCAGAGCGGCCAACCGCTCCTCCAACTTGGCGTATTGAGCTGCGTACCGCGCCGCGCCTTCCTCCCCCTTGAACAATCCACGGTCGTACCGGTCCTTCTCAAGGTCTGTCAGCGCTTCCCGGGCCTGCCTGATCTGCGGGCGGAAGTCCTCCCCCGCGTGCTCCACCATGCGCACCACTGGGAGCGCGCCGAACTTCTTGAGGAACAGCTCCGTAACGTGTTCCTCCATGCCCTCACCAGCGATGCTCACGCCGTAGCAAGTGCTCTCCACACCCGCCTGCCGCGCCTTCAACCGTCCGATGCAGCGGTACCGCGTGCGCCCCTTGGCGACGTACGTGTACATGCGCGTCGTGCACACCGCGCAGTAGACGATTCCGCGTAGCAGCGATGTGCCTTCTCGTCGCCGGTCACCGGGGTTGGCTCGCCGATTGAGCTCGTCCTGCAACGCCTGCCAGGTGTCCATGTCGAGGATCGGCGTGCGGTTGACCAGCGGCAGACCGTCCGTCATCAGGATGGGCTTGCCGTCCTCGATGACCTGCCCCAGCAACTGAGGATTTGTCAGCAGGCTGCGCAGCGTAGACGTGTACCACTGCTTCGAATCGCTGCGCTTGCCCGTGGTCTGGCGGGACGAGTGACCGGGCGAGGGCTTGTCCGACTTGGTGAGGTCCGATGCGATCTTGAGGAGGGAGTCCTTGTTGAGTACGCGTTCCACGATCCCGTGGATCGTCTCGGCCTCCTCAGCGTTGATCTCCAGCACCTTGCCCGCCCCGTCGGGGTTCGGGACCACTCGGTAGCCGTACGGCACTCTGCCGCCCGTGTAGCGCCCTTCCCGACGCAGGTGCTCGTGAGCGCTGGAGACGCGCATACCGATGGTGTCCGACTCAAGTTCAGCGAAGACCGCGATCACCTTCGCCATGGCACGGCCCATGGACGATGTGAGATCCAGAGGTTCGCTCGCTGACGCCAGCGCCACACTCTCGCTCTGCGTGATCTTCATGATCTCGGCGAAGTCCACTGTGGACCGAGCCAGACGATCGATCTTGAAGAAGACGATTACGTCGAACTCAGGGAGTCGGGAAAGGACCCGTTGCAGTCCCGGGCGGTCCAGTCCACGGGAATAGCCGGACACGTCGATGTCTTCTTCTACTGCAACGACGTTCCAGCCTCTGGCCTGGCACAACGCCTCGCACGCAGCCCTCTGACGCTCGGGCGAGGTAGACTCTTCTGTTTCGCGTGAAAGTCGTACGTAGATGGCAGCGCGCATTCCCGGCGCACTTGCCGAGACGCCTTTTGAGCGTCTGGCACGGGGCAAAGCCCGAGCCATGGCGGGTGTGCTGTCTGTCACGGGACGATCCTACTTCCGGAGGTATGTGTGTCCTGCCTGATCGTCCAAAGCGACAAGACTTTGCTCCTAGAGGTCGACCACGACCAGGCCGACGCCTGCCGCCGTGCCATCGCGCCCTTCGCCGAGCTGGAGCGGGCGCCCGAGCACATCCACACCTACCGGGTGACGCCGCTCGGCCTGTGGAACGCGCGGGCCGCCGGGCACGACGCCGAGCAGGTCGTCGACGCGCTGGTCGAGTACTCGCGCTACCCGGTCCCGCACGCCCTCCTCGTCGACATCGCCGAGACGATGGCCCGCTACGGCCGCCTCACCCTCTCCAAGCACCCCACCCACGGCCTGGTCCTGACCTCCACCGACCGGCCCGTACTCGAAGAGATCCTGCGCTCGAAGAAGGTCACCCCGCTGGTCGGCGCCCGCCTCGACCCGGACACCGTCGCCGTGCACCCCTCCGAGCGCGGCCAGATCAAGCAGACGCTCCTGAAGCTGGGGTGGCCTGCCGAGGACCTCGCCGGGTACGTGGACGGCGAGGCGCACCCCATCGAGCTCGCCGAGGACGGCTGGAGCCTGCGCCCGTACCAGAAGCAGGCCGTCGAGGGGTTCTGGCACGGCGGCAGCGGGGTGGTCGTGCTGCCCTGCGGCGCGGGCAAGACGCTGGTCGGCGCCGGCGCGATGGCCGAGGCGAAGGCGACCACGCTGATCCTGGTCACGAACACGGTCTCGGCCCGCCAGTGGAAGCACGAGCTGGTCAAGCGCACCAGCCTGACCGAGGAGGAGATCGGCGAGTACAGCGGTACGCGCAAGGAGATCCGCCCGGTCACGATCGCCACGTACCAGGTGCTCACCACGCGCCGTAAGGGCGTCTACGCGCACCTGGAGCTGTTCGACTCGCGCGACTGGGGTCTGATCGTCTACGACGAGGTGCATCTGCTGCCGGCGCCGGTCTTCAAGTTCACCGCCGACCTCCAGGCCCGCCGCCGCCTCGGCCTCACCGCGACGCTGGTGCGTGAGGACGGCCGCGAGTCGGACGTGTTCTCGCTGATCGGGCCGAAGCGGTTCGACGCGCCGTGGAAGGAGATCGAGGCGCAGGGTTACATCGCGCCCGCCGACTGCGTCGAGGTCCGCGTGAACCTCACCGATGCCGAGCGGCTCGCGTACGCGACGGCCGAGACGGAGGAGAAGTACCGCTTCTGTGCGACGACCGCGACGAAGCGGAAGGTGACGGAGGCGCTGGTACGGAAGTTCGCCGGCCAGCAGATTCTCGTCATCGGCCAGTACATCGACCAACTCGACGAGCTGGGCGAGCACTTGAACGCACCCGTCATCAAGGGCGAGACGTCCAACGCGCAGCGCGAGAAGCTCTTCGGCGCGTTCCGCGAGGGCGAGATCAGTGTGCTCGTGGTGTCCAAGGTGGCGAACTTCTCGATCGACCTGCCGGAGGCGACGGTCGCCATCCAGGTGTCGGGCACGTTCGGCTCGCGCCAGGAAGAGGCCCAGCGGCTCGGCCGCGTGCTGCGCCCGAAGGCCGACGGCCACCAGGCGCACTTCTACTCGGTGGTCGCCCGCGACACCATCGACCAGGACTTCGCCGCCCACCGCCAGCGCTTCCTGGCCGAGCAGGGCTACGCCTACCGGATCATGGACGCGGACGAACTCCTCGCGGGCAACTGAGCGTTGGCGCCCGGCAGACGCTCATGGGTGGGTTCGGCCACGACACAGGCCCACCCCACCACCGCGAGCCCGACCAGCGGATAGGGCGACGCCAACGGCTGCTGCCACAGCGGCAGTTGAAGGTCGAGATCGCCGGCGTGCGGTACGAGCCAGAGGGTGCGGGCGGTGAAGACGGCGGCGAGCGCGACGGCCGTACGCGTCCGCCCCTCTGCCGCCGCCAGCACGATCAGCGGAACGCACCACACCCAGTGGTGCGACCAGCTGATGGGGCAGACGAGCAGCGCCGTGAACGCGCTGACCAGGAGCGCCCACCGCTCCTCGACGCGCCGCGCGCCCCACAGCCCGGCCGCACCGACGACCACCGCGCCCACGCCCCACGCCATCCCCGGCGCGGGGGTGTGCAGCAGCCGCGCCACGAGCCCTTGCAACGACTGGTTGTCGACGATCCACGCCTTGCCGACCCGGCCGGTCTCGAAGAGCCGCCGGGTGAAGAACTCGACGCTGGCGCCGGGCAGTACGACCGCCCCGAGCAGCACGCTCGTCCCGAACCCGGCGAGCGCGACGGCGGCCTCGCGGCGCTGTCCGCGGACGACCAGATGCAGCACGAAGAACAGTGGCGTGATCTTGATCCCGGCGGCGACGCCGACCCCGAACCCCTTGCCGAAGGCGGCCGCGGGCCGGGAGAGGTCCCAGAGTACGAGGCAGGTGAGCGCCAGGTTGATCTGTCCGAAGAGCAGGGTCTGGAAGACGGGTTCGAGCCACAGCGCGAGCGCGGCGGCGCCGAGAAGGTACGCGCCCCGCGGCCTGACCCCCGCGAAGCGGCAGGAGAGCACCACGAGGAACCCGGTCAGCACGCAGTTACCGGTCCCGAAGGCGAGGCGCAGCACATCCGTCGGCACATACGCGGTCGGCACGAACAGCAGGGCCGCGAACGGCGGGTAGGTGGCGGGCAGCTGCCACGCGGTGACGGTGAACCCGTACAGAGAGCTACCGCTCGCGACGGCGGCGCCTTCCGCCCGGTAGACCAGGGCGTCCGCCATGGGGATCCGCAGGGCCACACTGAGGGCGGCGAGTGCGGCGAGGGAGAGCGCGAGGAGAAGGGAGGCGGCGGCGCACGGTGAACGTTCGGTCACATGAGGTGAGCCTAGTGGCGCGGCCCGCCGACTTCCGGCAGCCGCTCAGCGCGAACGCCGGTGAACTCCCGCCTCCTCCGCGAATTCACCCATGACGACCACGCTGAACGCGGCGCCGGCAAGGACTTTGGCGGCCCGGACGGCGTTGCCGATCTTGTGCGTACGGTGGTGAGCGGCGCCGGAAGCGGTGGCCCCACGGGGGCCGCCGCCCCCTGGGCCGCCCGAGGGGGCGGGGGCTGGGGTGAAGGTCGTTGTACTCATACCTCCATGATGGTTTCCGGACATCCTCGGCACATCGCCCCTTGGGCGGAACCTGCGGCACCCTCATGTACACCTCTGGTCCGACTCGGTCCCCTACGGGACGGACCAAGGTCCCGCTCCCGCGCCCGGCCGGGGTGACCTTCGGCAGGGGCACTCGGGGGAAATCGTTCGCCCCGCGCTCAGCGGCTGGCTAGAATCCCCTCCCCCCGCCTCCCCACGGAGCGCCGCCCCCCGTCCGGAAACCGGGAGGCACCCCGTACGGCCGCAGCCCAGCCACCCCGCACCGGCCGCACGGCCGGCCCGCACCCGTGCCCACCCACCCCCGCCGGAGGCAACCCGTGCCCGCGCACGACCCCGTCCGCAATCCCGACGCCGCCCCCCACACCCCCGACCCCCTCCACCACGAACGCACCCACCTCTCCGCATCCCGCGCGGCGCTGCGCGCGATGCGCGAGGACGTCGAGGCCCTCGACATCAAGGACGTCACCGCGAACTGGGTGAACGCCGCCGTCCTGCAACGCCAGATGGACGACCGCATCAAGGCCCTGGCGGACCTCTCCCACACCCCCCTCTTCTTCGGCCGCCTCGACTACCAGCACGCCCCCGGTGTGGAGCTCGCCGAAGGGGCCGAGGGCGAGCGGTTCTACATCGGCCGGCGTCACGTCCACGACGCCGACGGCGACCCGATGGTGATCGACTGGCGCGCCCCCGTCTCGCAGCCCTTCTACCGCGCCTCGAAGAAGAACCCCCAGGATGTCGCGCTGCGCCGCCGTTTCGGTTACACCGGCGGCGAGTTGACGGCGTACGAGGACGAGCACCTCATGGACCCGGCGGAGGCCGCGCAGACCAGCAAGCTGCTCCAGGCGGAGATCGAACGCCCCCGCGTGGGCCCGATGCGGGACATCGTCGCCACGATCCAGCCCGAGCAGGACGAGATCGTACGGTCGGGCCTGAGCGGCAGCGTCTGCGTGCAGGGCGGCCCCGGCACCGGCAAGACCGCGGTGGGTCTGCACCGCGTCGCGTACCTCCTCTACGCGCACCGCGAGCGCCTCGCCCGCACCGGCACCCTCGTCATCGGACCGAACAAGTCGTTCCTGCACTACATCGAGCAAGTTCTGCCCGCGCTGGGCGAGTTGGAGGTGAAGCAGGCGACGGTGGACGACCTCACGGCCAAGGACATCGAGGTACGCGGCACCGACCCGGCCCCCTCCGCCGTGATCAAGGGCGACGCCCGCATGGCCGAGGTGCTGCGCCGAGCGGTGTGGTCCCATGTGACACCCCCCACGGAGCCCCTCGTCGTGGTGCGGGGTTCGCGCCGCTGGCGCGTACCCGCGTATGAACTGAGCGAGATCGTCGAGCAGTTGACGGCCCGTGACATCCGCTACGGTGCCGGCCGCGAGGCCCTGCCGCAGCGGATCGCGCACACCGTCCTGGTACGGATGGAGCAGGCGGGCGAGGCCCCCGACGATCGGGTGCAGGACGCGGTGGCCCGCAATGCGGCCGTGAAGGCGGCGGTCAAGGCGATCTGGCCCCCGGTCGACCCGGCGAAACTGGTCCTGCGCCTGCTGAACGACCCCGATTTCCTGGCGGCTCACGCCGAGGGGGTCCTGACCGACGACGAGCAGCGGGCGATCGTCTCCCCCAAGCCCGCCCGCAGCGTGAAGTCGGCGAAGTGGTCGGCGGCGGACGCCGTCCTCATCGACGAGGCGAACGACCTGGTCGCCCGCACCCACTCGCTCGGTCACGTCGTGCTCGACGAGGCGCAGGACCTCTCCCCCATGCAGTACCGCGCGGTCGGCCGGCGCTGCACGACGGGTTCGGCGACCGTCCTCGGCGACCTGGCGCAGGGCACCACGCCCTGGGCGACGGCGAGTTGGGCGGAGGCGCTGCATCACCTCGGCAAGGGCGAGGCGGTCGTCGAGGAGCTGACGGCCGGCTTCCGCGTGCCGCGCGAGGTCATCGCGTACGCCTCGAAGCTGCTGCCCTCGATCTCGCCGGGGCTCACGGCGGTGGAGTCGGTGCGTGAGACCCCGGGGTCGCTCGCAGTGCGCGAGTCGGCGGACCTGGACGTGGATGTGGTGGCCGCGTGCGTGGCGTCGTTGGCGCACGAGGGCTCGATCGGCCTGATCGCCGCGGATGCTCGAATCCCCGTCCTCGGCAAGGCACTTGAGGCGGCCGGCCTGCCCTACTTGGCGCCGGGCGAGGAGACGACGTCCGAGTCCCGCCTGACCCTGGTCCCGGCCTCGCTCGCGAAGGGTCTTGAGTACGACTATGTGGTGCTGGACGAGCCGTCGGCGGTGGTCGAGGGCGAGCCCGACGAGCGCACCGGCCTGCGCCGCCTGTACGTGGCCCTGACCCGAGCGGTCTCGGGCCTGACCGTCCTCCATGCCTCCCCACTGCCGCCCCAGCTCGCTTAGCTGCGCACTCACGTACTCGGGCACTCCCCCATGCACACAGGCGAGACCCTCACCCGCGACACCCTCTGCCCGCGGCAGCAGGGGCTCGCTCTGCCCGCGGCAGCAGGGGCTCGCGACGTACAGGTCACCGCACGTGCCCCGTTCCCTTCCCACCGGACGCGGCACGTGCGAGCACCGGGTTCAGACGGTCTCCTCGTCCTTCAGCATCTTCCGTAGCTGTTCACGCAGTTCGGGGGTGTCCGTGTGGCCGTGCACCGATGCGGCGTGCTCGGCCCCTGCCCGGACGACTTCCTCTTCCTCACCGGATATCGTCAGGCTGCAATTCGATTCGCTCGGGTAGTCCCGACAGTCGGCGACCTTGCGCATGGGATGCCTCCCTATGAGGTGCACTATCCGCTTCCAGGATCTCACCGTTCCGCCCTCCCGGCGGCGCTACTTCGTGTCACCGGAGGGTGCCCGAGAGCGCCGCGCACCCGCACGCCATCAGGCCGCGGGTGGACCTGAGGAACCGGCGCATCTCCACCCCGCCTCCACCCCTGGGTCCAGGTGCGTAACGCCTGGTGAGAGCAGTCTTGAGGCATGACAACGACCGACTGGCTCACCGACATCGCACTCGTCCTCGTCGTCTTCCGCCAGCTGCGGGAAGGCCGACTGGACCTCAAGACCTTCCTGATCCCGCTGGGGATCGTGGCCTTCGTGGCCCACAGCTACCTGCACTCCATCCCGACCGCCGGCAACGACCTCGTCCTCATCGGCGCGCTGACGGCCGCCGGCGCCGCGCTCGGCGTCGCGGGCGGCCTCTACACCCGGATCCGCGTCTCCGGGGAGCACCTGCTGATCAAGGCGGGCTTCGTCTCCGCCGCGCTGTGGGTGCTCGGTATGGGCGCCCGGATGGGGTTCCAGGTGTGGGTCGACCACGGCGGCGCCCCGCACGTGGCGCAGTTCAGCATCGCCCACCAGATCACCACGGATCAGGCCTGGGTCGCCGCGTTCGTCCTGATGGCGCTCACCGAGGTCGTCACGCGGCTCGCCACGATCTTCATCCGGGGCCGCATGGTGGCCGCCCGCCGTCAGCCGGTGGCGGCGACGGAGATGCACCCCGTCCGCACCCTCGACCGTACGGTCTGACCGTGCGCCCGCACCACGGCCCCCGGCCCGTGACCCCGGCCCCCCAGGGCCCGGCCACGGGCCTTCGCCCGCTGACGCCGCCCCCGCGCAGCCGCCGTAAGGCCCCGGCCGCCGCTCTCCGCCACCAGGACCGGACCCAGGACCGAACCCAGGACGGCGGCCCCCAAGCGACCTCCCCCGCCACCGACTTGCTCACGACCTGGGCCGCCCGCCTGGACCGGGGCCTGCGTGTCCTCGCCCGCGCCCTCGGCTATGGTCACGCCGTGCCCGAAGCCCAGCCCCCAGCGCAGCCCGAGACCCCGGGCGCCGCACCCCGAGAGCCCGGCCCGCGGACCGTGCCCGGTCAGGACCCGCGTACGCAGTGGATCCCGACCCTCCTCGTCATCGCGTCCGCGATCTGGACCATCCAGCCGCAGGGCCTCAGCGGCCGGGGCCTGGCCTGCGCCGTCCTGATCCTGGTCAACTCCCTGATGCTGGCGGCCCGCCACGTACCGGACGAGCGGATCTCGCCGCGCCTCACCGTCGCCTGGCTGACGTTCGGCGTCCTCGCCGCGGCCGCCCTGATCGGCGTGAGCACCGGCGGCGCGAGCTACCTCTTCGCGTACTTCATCGTCGGGCACATCGGGTTCCGCCTGGAGCCCCGCACGGCCCTCGCCCTCGCCGCGCTGTGCGCCGTGCTCTGCACCGTGGCGCTCTACTTCCACCTCGGCACCGGCCACGACCTCCTCCCCTGGACGCTGGGCTTCACCATCGGCGGGCCCGTCCTGATCGGCATGCTCAACCGCAGCCGCCACCGCGCCGTCATGGCGGCCCTCTCGGCGGCCGAGTCCGCGGAACGCGCCGCCCGGGCCGAGGCCCAGGCCGCCATCCTGACCGAACGCGGCCGGATAGCCCGCGACGTGCACGACGTCCTGGCCCACTCCCTCGCGGGCATCAACATGCAGTTGGAACTGGCCGACGCCCTCATCGACACCGGCGATCTCGACAGGGTCCGCGAGGCCAACCAGAAGGCACACAGCATGGTCAAGGAGAGCCTGAAGCAGGCCCAGTGGACCGTGCACGCGCTGCGCGAGGACTCCTTGCCGCTGGTGGAGAGCCTCACCGCGATGCTGGACTCCTCGGGCCACCGCGACGCCCTGACCGTCACCGGGACCGTGCGCGACGTCCCGTCCCGGGTCACCCAGAACCTGCTGCGCATCGCCCAGGAGGCCCTGACCAACGCGGCCCGGCACGCGCCCGGCGGCCCGGTCCGGGTGCAGCTGACGTACACGCATACGTCCATGACACTGGCCGTACGCAACGGACCCGCCACCCGTAGGGTGAACGCCGGTGTCGGCAGCGGAATGGGCCTGATCGGCATGCGCGAACGCGTCGCCCTCCTGAACGGAACGATCACGGCGGGCCCCGTCGTCACCGGACCGTACGAGGGCGGCTGGCAGGTCGAGGCGGTGATCCCCGGATGAGCGACCAGGCACATGATGGAGTGAGCGACACGGTGAGTGAACCGACGCGGAATGTAGCCAAGTTGAGGGTGGTCGTCGCCGACGACCAGGCCGCCGTACGCGAACCGCTGGCCGCGGTCCTCGGCCTGTCCGACGACATCGAGGTCGTGGCGGCCGCCGCCGACGGCACCGAGGTCCTGGCCGCGGTCGCCGCGGGCCCGGTGGACGTGGTCCTCATGGACCTGCGCATGCCGGTGATGGACGGCACGGAGGCGACGCGCCGGCTGACCGAGGAGCACCCGGAGGTGGCCGTGGTCGTCCTGACCACCTTCGCCGACGACGACTCGATCCTGGCCGCGTTGAGCGCGGGCGCGCGCGGCTATCTGACCAAGAACGCGGGCCGCCAGGACATCGCCCGGGCGATCCGCGCGGCGGCGGCCGGCCAGTCGGTCCTGGACCGCGAAGTCCAGGCCCGCCTCCTGGCCACCGTACGCGCGGGCCCCGCCGCCACCCCGGCCCCGTCCCAGCCGCTGCCCGGCGACATCACCCCGCGCGAACGCGAAGTACTGGCGCTGATCGGCCAGGGCCTGCCGAACCGGGCGATCGCCCAGCAGCTCTTCATCAGCGAGGCGACGGTGAAGACGCACATCAACAATCTGTTCACCAAGGCCGACATCCGCGACCGCGCGGACGCGGTACGCCGCGCGATCGCGGCGGGCCTGGCCTGACGAACCCGGGTCAGCCCCGCGCGCCCTGCTTGGCGTACGCCACGAACTCGCCCCAGGCGGCGGGGTTCAGCGCGAGCTGGGGCCCGGTTTTGTCCTTGGAGTCCCGGATGTGGATGGTGCGCGGGCAGGCGGCCACCTCGACGCAGTCGTCGCCGGAGCCGCTGCTGTAGCTGGACTTGCCCCAGCACTCGGCAACTTCGACGCAGTCGCCGCTGGAGCCGCTGCTGTAGGTGGCCTTCCGCCAGGAGTGGGCGACCTCTATGCAGCTGTCGCCCTCGGCGCTGCTGTACGTCGACTTACGCCAGTCGAGGGCGACTTCGACGCAGTCGTCTCCCTCAGCACTGCTGTAACTACTCTTGAACCACGCGAGTTCGGAAGTGCTCATATGGCTCCTCGCAATCGCTCCAGCAGGTCCCGCGACTCCTCAGGTGTCAGAGCCTGCGAGCGCAGTGTCGCATACCGCTGGCCGAGCAGAGATACCTCCTTCGGATCAGAGATCATCCGCCCGTTCTGCTGCCCCTCGGAGTACGCATGGCGCCGACCCTCCGGGGTGATCAGGAGCCGCAAGGCCCCTGCGAGACACGCGTGACGTTCACAACGGAGCGGCATGATCTGGAGGCCGACGTTGCGGGGGCCGGTGGTGTCCAGAATGTGGTCAAGCAGGTCCCGCGTCACCTGCGGCCCACCAATGCGGCGTTCCAGCACTCCCTGATCGATGATGAAGCTGTACGAGGTGTTCGGGCGCTCGCGCAGCAACTTTTGACGTTCCACCCGGGCCGCAAGCCGTTCCGTCATCTGCTCGTCTGAAAGCGGCGGAATGCGGTTCTCAAACAGGGCCCGAACGTAGGCTTCCGTCTGAAGCAGGCCAGGCACCATGCGGCACTCGTACGTATCCAGGCTGATGGCCGTCTTCTCCAAGCGGGCCCACTTGCGGAACCAAGACGCCACCCCGGGCTGACGGTTGAGGTACTGAGCAGAGTTCCGCAGCGCCCCCGTGTTACCCAGCGCAGGCTCCGCCCGTTCAACGAATTCGGGGTCCGGCATACGACGGCCCAACTCCACCGACGCAACCGTATGCGTGGAGTAGCCGACCAACGCTGCGAACTGGGCGCGGCTGAGGCCGGCGTGTTCTCGCAGGGCCTGGACGACCGCCCCGAAGGTCTTCAGACTGTCAGAGGGACCGGGCTCCCCGTCTCGCCCTTGTCCCGGGGGCTTCTCGCGCGCACGTGCCATCGGCGGCCGCCTCTCGGTGAACAGTTCGCCCCGCGTTCGCAACTCACCCAGAGTTACGGCACGGAGTGCGTACCGTCTACAGCACGTGCGCGTACGCTCGCGGAGCGTACACAGGGGATGCCTGGCGGAGGTGGTCGCGAGCGGGCCACGCTGGCGCCATGCACCTCGAAACAGAGCCGGGCGCGGCCCAACTGCCGGTTACCGTACGCGTGTTCAGGAAGCGGTTCGCATCGACGCGGCGGTCGGCGGCGTTGGCGCGGAGGCTGGCGCAGGGCCAGTTGGACGCGTGGGGCGTGCCGCACGGGAGCGAGGCGTCGGACACGGCGGGGCTCCTGGTGGCGGAGCTGACGGCGAACGCGGTGCTGCACGGGTATGTGGCGGGCCGGGGCTTCGAGGTGGGGCTGCTGCTGCGGGAGGACGACGTGCTGCGGATCGAGGTGACGGACACGCGGGCGGACAGGACGCTGCCGGTGGTGGCCCCGGCGCCCGCCGAGGACGCGGAGTCGGGTCGCGGCCTACTCCTGGTGCAGGCGCTCGCCGACCACTGGGGCACGGTGGAGGGCCTGCCGCCGCAGAAGACGGTGTGGGCCCAACTGGCCGTGCCGGGGGGCTTTCACCGGTCGGGGCTGCCGTAGTGCGACCGGTGCCAGGCCACCATGTCGGCGCTGAGGGAGGAGTAGATGGCGTGCACGTCACCCACGCGGCTCCTGCCGCGTCGCCGCCCCCCTTCCTCCGGTGTGCGGCGCACCATGACGGCGACCTGGGAGGAGGGCTGCCAGTGCAGGCTGTAGTCGGGGGCGTTGGCATCCGGAACGTCCTCCAGGTGCACGCCCCGGCGGCCCAGCAACTGCTCCAGCCTGTCGAAGCGGAGGTGGCGCTCGAAACGTCCGTACCGCTCGCGTACGCGACTGTTGACGGTCTCGCCGCCCCAGGGGAGCCGGTGCACCTGGAGAGTGAAGTGGTGCCCCTTCCAAGGGAGTTGACCCTTGCGGCGGTCCCAGAAGAACTCGGCCATGCCGTAGTCGCGCCACATGCTGTGCTTGTCGAAGGAGTTCTCGGCGAAACCGGCGCCCAGGATATCCGTGACCCGGTCGGGGGTGTCCGTGGGCTTGGCCCCGAGGACCGTGCCGGTGGTGATCACGTCCAGGTAAAACGCGAGGGAGTACGGGGTCAACTGCGAGGTTCCTTGACTGTCCGGGGTGTCCTGAGAGCGACCGAAGGGTCCCGCTCAGGGTAGTAGGCAGCCCGAGCGCGCCGAGGATCCGCGGGGCGGCCACAGCCGGCCGGGCTGGTTGTGCCGGCCCGCACCGGCACAGCCGGCCCGTCTTGGGGGTCCCCCCCTGGCCCTTAAGGCCTTGGGGGTCCAGGCGTTCTTCTTCGACCTCCAGGCCGTCAACTCCGGCGTCAGCC
>NZ_JBEZKW010000089.1:0-24259 GCF_040651795.1 Streptomyces sp. NPDC048361 | reverse complement strand
CCGCTGCAACCGCGCACCCAGCCACTCTCAATCAACCCACAACACACCAGGCCAGCAAGCCCGCGATACACCAACAAGCCCCCCTCCGAGCGTTACGAAGAGTCTTCCCTACAAGATTCACTCCGTAGCCGTCAACGCCGAAAAATCCGCGCTCGACGTGGCGGTCGACGCACCGGCCAAAGCCAGCGCCGGTACGCCGCAGCTATTGTCCGCTGGCGACATCCCAACTGAACTTCACTCAGGGCCAGAAGATCGAGCCCGCCAGCTGGGCAGACGTCAAATGGCACGACAGCTCTCCGGTCATCGCGGGAGATGTGATCACGGACGGAAACTCATACTGCTCGGCTGGCTTGCCCGCCGTACGCAAGGGGCACCGACGGAAGTCGCTGGTCAGGCCTTATCCGTAGAGATTGTTTCCCGCGCTGTCCGGCCTATTTTCCCGCGCCCCAGTCCAGAGGCTTTCCGCGCAGCCAACATGTACGGGAGGACTCTTCGCCGCAGGCGTGTCCCGCGAGGTGGTGCAGTCACAGCAGCCGGTTCAGTTCCGGTTGTGGAGTGCTCTGCGCGGTTCGCGTGCAGCGAACCACAGCGGCGAGACGCGCTCCTCGCGATGCTCCGCGACGGCGCCTTCCACCAACCAGCAGCCCCGACCACCCCTTGGCACCCTTTGGCCGAAAACCATCGGGGAAACCCCCCATCGAAGCCTCTACAAGGTTGCACAAAATACTGTGCACATGGAATTGTGCATGCGTGTCAGGAGAACCCAGGCTGAGAGAGATCGCCGATGTGGCGGCTCTGAAGACACTCAGCCATCCACGGCGGTATCAGATCTTCCAACAGCTCTCGCTGCTCGGCTCGGCCACGTCGGCGATGCTTGCGCGGGAACTCGACCTCAACACCGGCGCCACCAGTTATCACCTGCGTGAGCTGGCGCGGTACGGGTTCATCGAGGAGGCTCCCAAGGACCTGCAGGTGCATGGGCGGGAACGTTGGTGGCGGGTCGTGCCCGTCGATCTGCGGTTTCCCGAGCGGAGCCAGCAGAGTGCGGAGATCCGGCCCGTCATCGACGAGATGAACCGCCGCGCCTACGCGGCGGACAGCGAGTTGTTCGAGCAACTACAGCGGCAGAGCGACCATCTCGCGGAGTGGGCCGACGCCTTCCTCTACTCGCGAGGTTCAATGCAGCTGACCCTTGACGAACTGCGTTCCTTCTTCGAGGAGTACATCGCCCTGATCAACCGCTTCAAGCGGACCGGCGACGAAGTTCCGGATGGGGCGCGGACCGTGCTGACCCGTTTCTTCGCGCTTCCGGCACCCGACCCGGAGCAGATCGTGACTGAGACCACCGAGGCCGTCGTACGACCAGGGGCCACGTTCGAGCCCGCGTCAGAGAGGAACGAGAGTCCGTGAGGATAAGAGCCAGGGACAGGTTGAGTACGGGGGAGAACATGATCAGCCCGGCCGTGCTGCTCGAGAGTGTCACCAAGACATACGGCCGGGGGAGCCAGGCCGTCACCGCGCTGAACGATGTGTCCATCGAGATCCCGCGCGGGACCTTTACCGCGGTCATGGGTCCGTCAGGTTCCGGGAAGAGCACCTTCCTGCATTGCGCTGCGGGTTTGGACCGGCCTACCTCCGGCTCGGTAAGGATCGCCGACGAGGAACTCACGGACATGGACGAGACCGCGCTGACGCATGTGCGTCGGCGCCGGGTGGGCTTCGTGTTCCAGGCGTTCAATCTCGTGCCCGCGCTAACGGTCCGGGACAACATCACCCTGCCGCTGCGACTGGCCGGAGAGCGCGCCGACCGGGGCTGGCTGGACGAAATCATCCAGCGGGTCGGGCTGACCGGGCGAGTCAACCATCGGCCGTCACAGCTGTCCGGTGGTCAGCAGCAACGGGTCGCCATCGCCCGGGCCCTCATCACGCGGCCCGACGTCATCTTCGGTGACGAGCCGACCGGCGCGCTGGACACCGTCACGGCCAAGGAGATCCTCACGCTGCTGCGAGCGTGCGTCGACGACGCCGGGCAAACCGTCGTACTGGTGACTCATGATCCCGTGGCAGCCTCGTATGCGCATCGTGTGCTGTTTCTCGCCGATGGGCGCATCGTCGACTACACGGATCGTCCCACGGCCGATCAGATCGCCGAACGCATGACGCACTTAGGGGCGTGGTCCTAATGATTCGTTATGCCTTCAGCACGCTGCGGTTCCGCAAGGGGGGCTTCATCGGGGCCTTCCTCGCGCTGCTGTGCGCCGCGGCTCTCATCACCGCCTGCGGCACGCTTCTGGTGACGGGACTGACTGGGAAGATCAAGACGGAACGCTACGCGGCAGCCTCGGTCATGGTGGCCGGGGACCAGAACGTCCACTCGGTGACGGTGCAGGAGAAGCACGGGAAGAAGAAGGTCAAGAACAAGGCCAAACCCCTTGACGAGCGGGTCTGGCTGCCGGCCGGTCTCACCACAAAAGTCGCCGCCGTCCCCGGTGTCAAGGCTGCGGTGCCGGAACAGGAGTTCCCGGCCTATGTCGTCACCCATGAGGGACGGATCATCTCGGGTCCGGACGACAAGGTGTCGCTGGGGCACTCCTGGGAGTCGGCGGCATTGACGCCATTCAGGCTGACGGACGGTAACGCCCCTGCCGCAGCGGATCAGGTGGTGCTTGACCGGGAACTCGCGGCGCGGGCCCACCTCAAGGTCGGTGACCGGGTGGCCGTGCAAGCCACGGGCGCACCGACCGTCTACCGGGTCTGCGGCATCGCCGCCGCCGAGGGCGGCGATCTGCGGGAGCAGTCGTCGCTGTTCTTCTCCAAGCAGGAGGCCGAGCGGCTGAGCGGGCGCCCGCACCAGGTGGCCGCCATTGGAGTGATCCCCGACCAGGGCGCCGACCAGGGCGCCGACCAGGCGAAGCTGAAGAGCGCCATCGCCGGTGCGCTGGACGGCACCACCGCCCAGGTACACGGCACCCCCGACCGCGGAGCCGTGGAGTTCCTCGGGGCGAGCAAGGCACGGGTGCAGCTGATCAGCATGGGCGGCGCTATCGCGGCGGTCTCCCTGCTGGTGGCGATCCTGGTGGTGGTCGGTACCTTCGCGCTCTCCATCCAGCAGCGGCACCGGGAACTGGCGCTTCTGCGTGCCGTCGCGGCGACGCCCCGGCAGATCCGCGGGCTGATCGGCCGGGAGGCCGCCATCATCGGCCTGGTCGCGGGCGGTGTCGGGGCGGTCGCCGGATTGCCGATCGCCGCGTGGCTGCGCGGCAAGTTCGTGGACTTCGGCACCATTCCCGACGCGCTGGGGTTGGCTCTCAGCCCGTATCCAGTGCTCGCCGCAGTGGTTGTCACTGTGCTGGGTGCCTGGGCGGCGGCCCAGCTGTCGGCCCGGCGGGTGGCACAGATCCGCCCGGCCGAGGCGCTGTCCGAGGCCGCGATGGAGACCCGGCCCTTCGTGGCCAAACGGCTGATCCCTGGAGTGATCTTCCTGGTTGTCGGAGTGGTACTGCTGTTCGTGTTGAGCATCCTGCACACGGAGCCGGCCTCAGAACCCGTCACCTATGTGTGCGTGATCATGCTCTCCGCGGCCGTTGCGCTGCTGGGACCGGTCATTGCTCGGGCCGGTATCGCGGCGCTCAGCACGCCGCTCGGAGTGTCCCGGATCAGCGGGTACCTCGCGGTGGCCAACAGCCGGACCAATCTGCGGCGGTTCTCAGGCGCGCTCACTCCGCTCACCCTGCTGGTGGGTATGACCTGCACCATCATCTTCGTCCAGTCGACGCTGGGACACGCAGCACTGAGCCAGGCCCGTGAAGGCAGCCGAGCGGACTACACCATTGCCTCGTCCGGGCCGGGAGTGCCAGGTCAGGCGGCTGGCAAGGTACGGGAACTGTCCGGAGTCGCCGGTGTCACCGAGGTCGTGCGCAGCACGGTCCGGGTGGGCTTGGACAAGTTCCAGATCCAGGGCGTCACACCCGAGGGCCTGGACAAGACCATGGATCCCGGGGTCGTGTCAGGCTCGCTGAAGGACCTGGGCAAGGGCAGCATGGCCGTCAGCGAGGTTGCCGAAGGCATCGTTGGCGGCGTCGGCAGCAAGGTCGAGGTGACCATGGGCGACGGCGCCCGGGTGTCACTGAAGGTGGTCGCGGTATATGACCGCGGCCTGGGCTTCGGTGACCTCACCATGGCCCATGACCTGGTGGCCGCGCACGTGGACAACCCGCTCAGTTCGGCGGTGCTCGTCAGGACCGATCGGACGAAGGAGGAAGTGGCCTCCGCGGTGAGCGGCTACCCGGGGGTACATGTCCTCGAAGGCGACCAGGTCGACTCGCTCCTGGCGGACCAGCAGCGGTCCAATGCTGCGGTCAACTTCGTGGCGATGGGGCTGATCATCGCCTTCACGGCCATCGCGGTGGTCAACACCCTGGCCATGTCCACGACGGGCCGCACCCGGGAATTCGCCCTGCTGCGACTGGTGGGCACCACCCGGCTGCAGGTGCTGCGGATGCTGCGCCTGGAGTCGCTCGCGATCGTGCTGCTCGCGGTGGTTATCGGCACGGTGATCGCAGTGGCCACGCTCACCGCCTTCGCCATCGGCATGACGGGCAGTGCGGCTCCCTATCTCTCCGCGATCACGTACGCGGGCGTCGTGGGGGTCGCCGCCTGCCTGGCCCTAGCGGCCACGATGATCTCAGCCCGCGTATCTCTGGCCGGCAAGCCGGCGGACGTGATCGGCGCCAGGGAGTAGTTCCGGTCGACTGACGTGTTCTCTCCCTGTCCGGGGCCGGGCGGGGGGAGAACAGGCTCGAACACGGCCGGGCCTTGCCCCCTGATGCTGGACACACGAGACACTGGATCCTGAGGATCTGAGAACGGACATCTCGTGGTCATGAAGAACTATCCGCCGCAGTTCAAGGCGGACGCGGTCGCGCTGTATGAGTCGCGGCCCGATGCGACGATCAGGTCGATCGCCGCGGATCTGGGGGTCAACCCGGAGACCCTGCGGAACTGGGTCCGGGCTGCAGGAGCAAGCCGTCCTCGGGGACGCCGGACGCAGGAACCGGCCCAGCCGCCGGTCCCGCTGGAGGCGGAGAACGCGGCTCTGCGGAAGAAGATCCGCGAGCTCGAGGAGGAACGCGAGATCCTGCGGAAGGCCGTCAAGTATTTCGCCGGGGAGACGCGCTGGTGAACCGCTTCCAGTGTGTCGCCGACCTTCAGCGCCGTTACGGCGTGAAGCGGCTCTGCACCATCCTCGGCGTCAGCCGCTCAAGCTTCTACTACTGGCGCCGAACAGCCGTGAACCGGGCCGCGCGGCAGGCAGCTGACGCACAGCTGGCCACCCGGATACGAGCGGTGCACCAGGAATCGGATGGCACCTACGGAGCCCCGAGAATCACCGCCGAGCTCCGCGAGGCGAGCGGTGAGGCGGTCAACCACAAGCGGGTCGCCAGGATCATGCGGGAGTCCGGGATCGAAGGGATCCGGTTGCGCCGCCGGCACCGCACCACCGTCCCTGATCCGGCCGCCGCCAAGGCTCCGGACCTGATCGGCCGTGACTTCACCGCGGACGAGCCGAACACGAAGTACGTCGGCGACATCACCTACCTGCCCATCGACGGCGGGAAGTTCTGCTACCTGGCGACCGTCATCGACCTCGCCTCACGCCGTCTGGCTGGCTGGGCGATCGCCGACCACATGCGCGCGGATCTCGTGACCGACGCCCTGGCCGCGGCGATCCGCACCCGCGGCAGCCTCGCCGGATCAATCATGCACACCGACCACGGAGCCCAATACACGAGCAGGGCATTCGCCGAAGCCTGCACGTCAGCAGGGGTCCAACGAAGCATGAGCGCGGTCGGGACCAGCGCGGACAACGCACTCGCCGAGTCCTTCAACGCGACCTTCAAACGCGAGACTCTGCAGGGACGAAAGAGCTGGCCAGGTGAGCGCGAAGCCCGCCTCGAAGCCTTCGGATGGCTCCACCGCTACAACACCCGACGCCGGCACTCCCGTCTCGGACAACGATCACCGATCGCCTACGAGAACACCCTCCACCTCACACCAACTACGCTGGCAAAAGCGGCATAACCCGTGTTCAGGATTCGGGGTCAAGGCCCGCCATCGGGTTGCCCTGACCCAAGTCCTGCCGCCTTGCGATGTAGATCATGGCCGTGGAACGGGTGGTGAGGGCCTCGTAGTCGCGGGCCAGGCGGCGGTGGTGCATGAGCCAGCCCAGGGTGCGCTCGACGACCCATCTACGGGGCAGGACCTTGAAGCCCTTGGTGCCGGGGGCGCGGCGGACGACTTCGAGGTCGATGCCGAGGCGGGCGGCGTGGTCGACGAGGTATTCGCGGTAGCCGCGGTCGGCCCATCCCTTGCGCAGGCCGGGGTGGTCGGCGGCGATGCGGTCCAGGAGGCGTTCGCCGGCGACGGAGTCCTGAATGCTGGCGGCGGTGACCAGCACGGTGAGCATCAGGCCGGTCGTGTCGATGACGATGCTCCGCTTACGGCCCACGATCTTTTTGCCCACGTCAGCGCCCTGTTCGCGGACGGGGACGTTGGTGGAGGTCTTCACGCTCTGCGCGTCGATCACGAAGCCGGTCGGCTCCGGGGTGCGGCCTTCTTCCTCGCGGACGCGGCGCCTTAGCAGGGCGTTGAGGTGCTCGAAGATGCCGTCGCGTTCCCACTTTCCGAAGTAGCCGTAGACGGTGTTCCAGTGCGGGTAGTCGTGTGGGAGGTAGCGCCAGGGGATGCCGGTGCGGGCCACGTAGAGGATGGCGTCGAGCAGGTCGCGCAGATCATGCTGGGGCGGTGTGCCGATGTTGAGTTCGTGGCGGGCCTTGTCGTCCCGCCAGCTCGCCAACAACGGCTCCACCAGGGCCCATCGGGCATCGGACAGGTCACTGGGATACCGCCGCCGTTCGCTCATACTGCAATCAGGCGGCAGCCACGTTCGGCCCGACAGGGCGCACGGGACTGAACTCGAAGCATTAGCCGCAACCGGCGCACCCTGGGATGAAACAAAAGCAGATGGGGTGCAACAGCCGCTCCACAGCCCCTCCCACCCCGCCGCCATCCCCACTCCCATCAGCCTCACCAATCACTCGCCACGAACCATGACAAACATGTATGCAGGTGGGCTAAACGCCCTCTTACGGCTCTCGGTGGCCAGTCCGGCGCGCAGCGAGTGGCCAGTCCAGCGATCGGCACCCCAACCAGCCGGGAGATCCGCTTGATCGCCCGGGTAACACTGTCCGGCCCCATGCCGCCCGCGATGTGGCCCCACCGGTCGATGCCGACGAAGGCCGGGGCGGACGGGCCGGCAGCCTCGGTCACCGCGGCCTGACGGCGCCGTTGAATGCAGGCCTGGCCGATCAGGGCCGGCTCATCGTCCGGGACGGTTTCGGGCTCGGGAAACCCACGGTGGGACAGTTCGAGCATCGCCTTCGTCTGCCGCTCCACCGCTGCCGCGATACCCGGAACCACTCGGGACGGCTGCCCGGCAACGCGGTGCGCCTCGATCGCGCGGCGCAAACCCTCAGCCGGCGTTCGACGTTCGGCACTCCGCCGGCACGACGGGTACGGCCGGAGACGGAGTTGCCGCAGCGACGTCGGCCGGACCGGACGCGGGGACTGCGCCAGGGGGCAGGATCCGCACGGCCCGTACGACCTAGCTGTTCTGTCCACGGAGGTTGGTGACGGATTCCGCGGTTGGGTGATCTTGAACGAGTGAGGGCCTTCCGGGTTCGGTGTGGATTGCGACGTCTACACACGAACGATCAGAAGGCCCTTATGCCCCACCGTAATGCACCCTTGACCGAGACCGGCCGTCTGCGTCTGGCGCGCTGCGTCGTCGAGGACGGCTGGCCGCTGCGGCGGGCCGCCGAACGCTTCCAGGTCTCACCGACGACCGCGAAGCGGTGGGCGGACCGCTATCGCCAGTGCGGCGAGGCGGGGATGTGCGACCGCTCCTCGCGCCCGCATCACAGTCCACGTCGGACCCCGACCCGCACCGAGCGGCGGATCATCAAGGTCCGCCTCCTGCGCCGCTGGGGACCTGCCCGCATCGCCTACCTGCTGCGGCTGAACCCTGCGACCGTGCACCGCGTCCTCACCCGTTACCAGCTCGCCCGCCTGGCCCACCTGGACCGCGCCACCGGCCGGGTGATCCGCCGCTACGAGCACGCCGCCCCCGGCGACCTGGTCCACGTCGACATCAAAAAACTCGGCAACATCCCCGACGGCGGCGGCCACAAGGTCCTCGGCCGGCAAGCGGGCCGCAAGAACCGCGCCAAGGCCGGCATGAGCTTCTTGCACAACGCCGTCGACGACCACTCCCGCCTCGCCTACAGCGAGATCCTCACCGACGAGAAGAAGGAAACCGCCGTCGGATTCTGGCAGCGGGCCCACGCCTACTTCACCACCGCCGGAATCACCGTCCAGCGGGTCCTGACCGACAACGGCTCCTGCTACAAGTCGCACCTCTGGCGCAACTCCCTTACAGAACAAGGCATTTCGCACAAACGAACCCGGCCCTACCGGCCCCAGACCAACGGGAAGGTGGAGCGGTTCAACCGCACCCTGCCCGACGAATGGGCCTACGCAATGCCCTACGCCAGCGAGCAGGAACGACGCGACGCCCACCCCGCCTGGCTGCACACCTACAATCACCACCGCGGACACACCGCACTCAAGGGCCAACCACCCGCCAGCCGCGTCCCCAACCTCACAGGGCAACACACCTAGCGCCCCGCGGACTTTTGTTGGCGGCCCCGATGACGCGGGTCTGCTCCAGGCAGACCTTCGGCGCCCACGCCGACGACTCCGGGCACACGGTGAACGCCGCAGTCCGCGTGGTACGCCACGGCGACGACTAGACCGGCGAGGTCGGGGGCGATGGCCACCCACCGCTCCCGCAGGATGCGCTGACGGCCGGGAGCTCCCAGGCCCGCTCCGTGACCAGCGCGCCGACTGCTCCGAAGCTCATCGGCTCGCGCCCCTCGCACCTCACCGTCGTGACGGCCCGCAGCGCAACCCGGCCAGGTCGCCCGCGCGCACGGGGAGCAGAAACCTCTGTTGGTGAAGATCCGCGCGAAACCGGGTTCATCCCCGCGCGCGGGGATGAACCCCGGGGCGGCTACAGCGTCGCCCTTCAGGCAATCTGCTCCCCGCACGTACGGGGATGGCACCTTAAGTGGTCGGCTCCGGAAGCCCTTCGGGGTTGACGCTGAAGGAGTGCGTGTGGATTCAGGACCTGCACGAAGGGCCGCAGTGATTGTTTCCAGCGCACATGTAGATCGTTTCCCAGGGCGCTGATCAGGCAGCCGGGGCTGCGGAGATGACGGTGTCGAGCATGGTTCGCGAAGCCCGCAGCTCGTTGATGGCGTGAGTGATGCGTTCGCGCTCTCGCCGCAGCTCGGTGATGGTGTCAGAGCACACGGGAGTGAGGGTCGGGCCGTCGACGCAGACGCACGGCAGGATCCTGGCGATGACCGTCGTGGACAGGCTGGCGGCCAGCAGGCTGCGGATGCGCCGCACCGTGTCGATGTCGACCTCGTTGTAGACGCGGTAGCCGCTGGGGAGCCGGGTCGGGTGAAGCAGGCCCTGTTCCTCGTAATAGCGCAACAGCCGTTCGCTGACGCCGGTTCGCCGGACCATCTCGCCGATACGCATGTGACCTGCACCTCATCGCGTTGACTCTCACATTGATGTGAGACTTTAGCGTCGGCCGTATGACGACGAACAGTGCGGTCTCGATGACCGCCATCCCTCCCGCGCCGGTGCGGCCTCGCGCGGTACTGACTCTGCTGACGGCCTGCGTGTTCGTGGTGGGCACCGCGGAGTGGGTGATGGTCGGCCTGCTGCCGGAGCTGTCGACGGATCTGCACCGTCCGCCGCCGACCGTCGGGGTGCTGGTGACGGTGTACGCCCTGGTGGTCACCGTCGCCGGACCGTTGGTGACCCTGGGGATGCTGGGCATCGCCCGCCACCACACGCTGCTGCTCTTGCTGGGCGTGTTCGTCGCGGGCAACGCCGCCGCAGCGCTGGCCACCGGGTTCGGCGTCCTGGCGGCGGCGAGGACGCTGACAGCTCTGACGCACAGCACGGTCTTCGCAACGGCATTGGTGATCGCGGTAACTACGGTTCCGGCAGGGCACCGCGGGCGTGCCATCGCCGTGGTGACGGCCGGCTGGAACCTCGCCACGGTCCTCGGCGCTCCGTTGGGGACCTGGATAGGCGACCACTACGGCTGGCGGACCACCTTTGCCGGCATCGCCGTTCTGGGCGCCGCTATCCTCGCTGCCGCCAGTGTGCTGGTCCGTCCGACAGCACCGGAGACAGCCGACCGCCCTGGCGGCGAGGCCCGGGAGATACTCAAGCCCAAAGTGGCCGCAGTGTTGGCGGTCATCGTGGTCGCGCAGGCCGGTCTGTTCACCACCTACACCTACATCGCTCCGCTGCTGCGCCAGGTCAGCGGGTTCACCGCCTCCGCCGTCACGGCGCTGCTCGCGCTCTTCGGCCTGGGCTCCGTAGCCGGCAACATCCTCGGCGGCCGCCTGGCCGACCGCGCCCCATGGGCAGCGTTGTGCGCGCTGCTCGCCGCCCTCGCCACTGTGCTGGCCGCCTTCACGCTCACCAGCCAGAGCCGCTGGGCGGCCGCCGCCACCGTACTCGTCCTCGGCGTCATCGCCGCCGCCTTGATCCCGCTGCTGCAAGACCGCGCACTGGCGTCGGCCCCCGGGGCACCCACCCTGGTCACGGCGGTCAGCGCCTCCTCGTTCAACCTCGGTGTCGCAGCCGGCTCCACGCTCGGTGGCCAGGCCGTCACCGCCGGCTCTTCGCTCGACGACCTGCCGTGGATCGGCGCGCTGGTGACGCTCGCCGCCGTCGGCCTCGCCGCCACTGCTGCCCGGCAACGCCGCGGTCAGCCCCGCACCCCGATGACCTGCTCCGTCCAGTAACCCCTTGAGACCCGAAGGCGAGACCCCGGTATGTCCTCAACTGCTCTGCCCCCTCCGTCCCTTGGCCGCATCGTGCGCGGCACCGGCCCGGGCCTGTTGCTCGCCCACGGCGCCGGTGGCGGCATCGACACCAACTTCGGCCCCATCATGGCGAGCCTCACCGCCCACCACACCGTCGTGGGACCGGACTACCCCGGCACCGGCCGTACCCCCCGCGCCGAAGTCCCCCTCGCCCTGGACGCTCTGGCCGACGCCCTGGTCACCGCCGCCGTCGAGGAGAACGTGGACACCTTCGCCATCGCCGGGTACTCGCTCGGCAGCCCGGTCGCGATCCGTGCCGCCACGCGCCACCCCGACCGCGTCTCCGGCCTCGTCCTGACCGCCGGCTTCGCCCACCCCAATCCCCGGTTCCTGCTGGCCGCCCAGCTCTGGCGCGACCTGCTCCGCTCAGGCGACCTCGAGCGTCTGGCCGCGTTCATGTCCCTGATCGGGCTGAGCGCCCCCACCTTGGACACCATCAGTCAGGACAACCTCGACACCGCCCTGAAGGCCGCTACGACCACGATCCCGCCCGGCGCGCTCGAGCACCTGGACCTGCTCATCGACCAGGTCGACGTCCGCGAAGACCTGGCTGCCATCACGGTGCCGACCCTGATCATCTCCACCACACTCGACCAACTGGTCACGCCCTATCACCACCGGCAGCTCGCCGACACGATCCCGGGCGCCACGTACGCCGAGCTCTCCACAGGGCACCTGCCCTTCGTCGAACGCCCCGAGGAATGGTCCGCGCTCCTCCTCGACTTCCTCGGCAACGCCTCCGTCCGACGACAGCCCCACGACCACCGGGGACACGTGGTGGTCGAAGAGATCGCACCGAACTCCCCATCTGCCCGGTGCCGGTGACCTCACAGGCCCCACGAGCTGAACCACCAAAGGTCGTTCTCATTGACGACAGGCCGTCTGTTCACCATGCCCATACGCGCCACCGTGACGGGGGTGCTGACCGCCGCCGAACGCCACGGCTCAAGAAGACGGCCTACGGCTACAAGGCCCCTCACCAGTCCAGACAGCGTGCCACCATCGTCCTCCTCGCAGCAGGCGGCCGGGCAAACGCCAAGATCGCCGCCGACACCCGTCTGCACGTGGACACGGTGCGCACTTGGCGCGGACGCGTCGCACAGGGCGGCATAGCGGCTCTGACCGACCGCAGACGTTCCGGGCGTCCGGCGCGGTTCACTCCCGTACAGGTCACCGAGACCAAACAAAGCCCTGGCCTGCCAACTCCCGGCCGAGAGCGGGCTGCCGCTGTCACGCTGGTCCGGCCCGGAACTGGCCGCCAAGCTGACAGCGCGCGGGAGGATCACCGACAGCAGCTCGGCCTCCACCGTGCGCCGCGGAGGTGGCCGGGCGGGGGACTGGTCGCCTTAAAGGCGCTGTACACAGAAGTTCCGGCCCGGGCGGCAACATGTCCCACCGACCGGAACTTCACGAGTAGTGAGGCCTCCTAGAAAGCGGCAACACCGCACCGGTCGGGCCTTCTCGCGTTCGCGGCCACCCCGATGAGCGCTCAAGGAGAGATGAGACTGTTCAAGGTTCGGTGCGACCGGACAGTCAAGCTACGCCGGACGGGCTCAGCGCCTCGCCCAGACGCTACCGCGCCGTGCCTCCCCCGGAGGGCCGGCCGGACTCCCCGCCCGTCACAGCCACTGCGCCGCCCCCGCCCTCGGCTTCCACCCCAACCTGCGGTACGGCTATCGCGTACAAGAAGGTGTCGGCGGCGAAAACACCGTTGCCCAGCAGGGCTGACCAGCGCGAACAGTCAAGATCCCCAGCAGACGGATCCAACCCCCGGCAGTGGTCCCGGTCCACTATCGGATCAACTTGCCCCGCCCCCCACCACTATCCCGCAAGAGCTCCCAGGAAGCGGAGGGAGCCATGGGGGGCTCCGGAGGGAGTGGTGGTGGGCCCCTTCACCATCATCGGGGAGCAGGTAGCCACCTCTTCACCCAGGCACTGGGGCCTGCCCCACTACGGCCGGGCGGCGACGGTGCGCTGCACTTGGCCCGCTGTCTGCGGACGCACGCCGAGCACCGTGGCGATCTCCGCATGGTGTAGCCCCCATGCGAGCAGCCGCAGGTGCGGCCAACTCGTGCGCGGTGAGGGACGGCCGCCACCTCATGGCAGGAGGGGGCCAGTCGATGTGCCGGTGCTCGCACTCCACTCCGCATCTGGCGGCGCGCAGCCCTTCGGTCACCTCCTCAGCGACCGCGACTGAGCTTTTCCGGACTACTGGTGCCGGGCATCATGGTCATCGACGGCAGCCCCTGCCCGAGAGGACAAGTACGGCAGGTGTTTGGGGACGTACGGACGGTCTTGACGGACCTGTGGCAGCGGCATTGGCCGGGCTCGTAACGCGGCCCGGAACCGAAAACTGGCCAAGGGGGCAGTATTCCACTCGGACCGCGGTTCGAACTATATGTCGACCGAGTACGGGAAGGTTCTGGACAACCTCGCTCTTCGGCGTTCCGCTGGTCGTACCGGGATCTGTTTTGATAACGCCATGGCCGAATCGTTCTTCGGCGCTCTGAAGAACGAGCGTGTAGCACGGGTGACTTACCTGACCCGCGAGATCGCCCGCCAGGACATCACCCGCTACATCGAATTCTGGTACAATCGCAAGCGCCTTCACTCGGCGGTGGGTTACCGCCCACCCCGCGAAGTCCATGCCGAGTATCAGAAGTTGCGAATCATCGCGTGAAATAGGCCGTCAGATGTCTGTCCGGAAAACGCGAGGCCCCTCAAATACACGAGCAGGGCATTCGCCGAAGCCTGCACGTCAGCAGGGGTCCAACGAAGCATGAGCGCGGTCGGGTCCAGCGCGGACAACGCACTCGCCGAGTCCTTCAACGCGACCTTCAAACGCGAGACTCTGCAGGGACGAAAGAGCTGGCCAGGTGAGCGCGAAGCCCGCCTCGAAGCCTTCGGATGGCTCCACCGCTACAACACCCGACGCCGGCACTCCCGTCTCGGACAACGATCACCGATCGCCTACGAGAACACCCTCCACCTCACACCAACTACGCTGGCAAAAGCGGCATAACCCGTGTTCAGGATTCGGGGTCAAGGCCCTAGGCCTGTACCGGGTCGATGGTTTTTTGGGGAGGCAGCGGTATCGATGGCACGACTTGCTCAGCTTGGCTGGAACAGTGGCCCGGCAGTTCCTGGATTTCTATTGACTGTCTGCGTCGCCCTCAACGCGGGGTGTACCTCATCGAGCCGCCCGGACAGTAAGGAAGACAAGGTCGCGTCCCCCACGGCCACGGTCGCTCCGACCGGGTCGACAACGCTCGATCCGACAGGCGGCACGAAGACCGCGGCCCTGACCGCGTACAAGTGGTACTGGACGGAACTGCCCAAGGCCTTCGCGGTGCCAGCGATCGAGGGCGTTTCCTGCGGGGGCGTCACGGAGCTCCGGTCAGAACTCAGCGCGCGTAGTGCATGTGGCGAGCGGGGCCTCGCGCGCCCCTATGCCGCGTAGGGGAGGTGTGAGGCTTCCCGTCATGTCGCAGATAGCAGTCCAACGCCTTCGCTGATCTTCTAGGCCGGCCGCCAGCCTGGGTCGGCTCCGGTCCCGTCGCTGCCCTCCTCGCCGGTGGGATTCCAGTTCGTCTCGGTGATCTCCGTCAGCAGTGCCTTGCGCTTGCGCCGCGAAAGGGAGTCCCCGTTGGTGCTGCGCATAGCCCAGGGAACTGGGCAAGGGCCCTCGTGGTCGGGGTCGGGACACAGGACATCCGTCAATTGGTCCATCAGCTTCTCGTGCTGTTCCTGTGTGGCAACCATCGCGATGGTCACCTGCCACAATTCGGCCTGCCGTGGCGTGTTGTCGCGGTCGGACATGGCAGCGCTCCTATCAGGGGTGTGGGTGAAGCCGCTGTTCCCCCGGGGAGGGACTCCCCGGGGGAACACGTAGGGTGCCGAGCCCGTCAGGAGTGGGCCCGGGCTAGCTCATCAGGGACTGCAGCCGCAGAAGCTGCCGTACGTTCCTCTCCAGACCTCACTGTGGAACAGGATGCCCCACGTATTGTGGTTGGCGCTCCGCATCCAGTTGGGCGCGTTGTGCCGGTGGATATTGCGCGGACTGTAGTTGCCGTCCCACCACTGGCGGACCCGGTTCTTCGTGCAGTCGAACGGCTTGCAGTGTCTGGCGTAGCAGCCGCGAGGCGCTTGGTGGACCGCGTCCCTCTTCGCGTCGCGTGCAGCGCTCTCCTCACTGTGACCCGAACCCGCTCCGTACACATAACCGGTGCAGTGCGAACCGCTGCCCGCGAGCTGGCACTTGGCCTTGCACTTCCACTTCCGGCCGTCCAGATCGTTCTGGTTCACCGGGTCCCCCGGGCAGCCGTAGCGGTTGTCGCCCCCGCCGAAAACGGGGTCGACGGAGAGGAAACGGCCGGTGTTCGGGTCGTACAGCCGGATGCCCATGAGCGTATGACCGGTGACGGTCTCGGCCGACCGCTGACGGACGCCCAGCCAGCCGTACCTGGGCGCCTTCTGTCCGGTGCGAGCATTGCCGTACTCGTCCGTGTCCAGAGCCGTCGGTGCCACGGATGCGTCGAGGGGAAGCTGTAGGGCTATGTCGCCATGCAGCGTGGAGAGTTGCAGAACGGTGTCCCCGGCGGCACTGGTCGTCGCGACCAGACCACCGCCGAGGGCGGAGACGTTGCGCGTGAGCGCGCCGGTGGCTTTGTCCTCGACGATCCAGCGTGGGCTGTCAGAATCGCAATCGTAGTGGTTGGTCTTGCTGCCCAACTGTGTCCAGGTTCCCGATGTCTTGTCCTCCACCGTCCAGGTCCGGAATCGCAAGGCGGCGTCGAGGTCCCATGTCTGGCGCTGGTTCGCGGTGGTCTGCTGCCGCGCCACATCGTTGGCGAAGTAACCGACGGTGACAGAGCCGGGCGTACCGGTCGTCCGGCCGAAGGCGTCGTAGGTGTAACCGGTGCCCACGATTCGGTCAGCCGAGTCGTAGGTGGTATTGGCGGTAGTCGTGCCGGAGGTGGGGCAGTCCTGCCCGGGAGCGCCCTTGGCCGTGCTCAGCGGGTTCTGGTGCACTGTCTTCGGTGTGATGGGTGCGCCACTGTCACGCCCCACCCCGAGATCCCGGCAGATGAGAAGGCTGCCGGCTACGGGAGCCTGGATCTCCATCGGCGGCTGCGGTGCACGGGGTGTGGCTTCTTCAAGGATCGGAAGGTCGACTCTGCTGTCGTGGGCAGCCCTGTCGATCCTTACTTCCAGCACCGGTGTGGTTGCAGACGAGCTGCTGTGGACACGTCCTGTGGGCCTATAACGTGCGTCATCTCGATCTGCTGGAGGCCTACGTGGGGGCCAAGCTTCGTGAGCGCGGAGAGCTTGTGCCTTGGGCCCCGACGAGTCTGGTCGAACGGCTTCCCACCTGGTTGAAAGTCGCGAAGAACCGGACCGAGGTTTTGCGGACGATCAAGCGCTTGCGTTCCACACTGCCTGCTGGTGGGTGATCGAACGGGCGGTGGCCACGGCTCAGGCACGGTCGACGGGCGTCCATTCGGTCAGTATGCAGGGGCCAGTCCCACCCGTTCGAGGACGAGTCAGCGCACGTGAAGCGGTCTGGACACCCTCCGTGACCGCTCCCCAAGATCTGTGCCAGAACCCGGCACTCGTGAACAAAGCCAGCCTGGTCCAGGACCGGCGCCGCACCCGGGAGCAGCAGCGCGTACGCAGCGCCGACCAGCAGTACCTCATCGCAAAGCCCGATGGACAGTTCCCGACTCGCCGCTCATAGGTGCTTGCTCCCGACAGGTGGTCTTGGCTGATGGATCGCGGCGCCTATCTCTGACCGCGGGCAACTCAACTGGCCGACTCCAACTGGCAGTTATGTGGCGAGCGGTGCTTCCGCAGTCAGCCGTGGCAGTTGAGGCGCTTGGCGAACGAAGCACGGTATGACTCATTCCGATGTCAGACCCGGCTGACATGCTCCTTCTCATGTCGAACGCTCGCATACTCAGCGTCGCCCAGATCGCCGACGCCCAGGAGGCCACTCCCGAACTCCGACGCCAGCTGATCGACTGCTGGATCGCGGTCACCCACTCCGGCGGGGCAGCCGGATTCCCCTTCCCACCCGTCCAAGACCTCGATGTCGCACCAATCATGGACAAGCTCCTCAGCCGTCTCCACCCGCAGCACAGCCGGCTCATCACCGCCAGAGTCGACGACGTTCTTGCCGGATGGGTCGTCCTCAACCGCGATCCCTACCGGCTCGTTGGGCACTGGGGCACCGTCCACCACTTGCAGGCCCACCCCAAATTCCGCCGACGCGGTATCGGCTCCGCCCTCATGCGTGAGCTGCGGAAGATCGCCCGCGACGAACTCGGGCTCGAACAGCTGCACCTCGCGGCCCGGGGAGAAGAGGGGCTGGAGGACTTCTACAGCCGACTCGGATGGCGTGAGGTAGGCCGCTGGCCCGGAGCCCTCCGCCTCGCACCCGACGACACCCGGGACGAGGTCCTCGTGCTCCTCGATCCCCTCTGACCGAGGGCATTCCGATCCGGCGCATCGTGTTCCAGCGCACCTACAGGCCGACCCACCCGAGCAGGCGCGGATGGCGGGTTTCCGCTTGGCAAGGGCCATCATCGCCGGAGCCGAACGCGGGGCTCGTACCGCTCCCTTTGGCTTCGGCCGGGTCGGAGGTGGACCCGTACGGGTCGGAGGACAGTGTGAGGCCCTCGGTGGGGCAGTCGTCACCGACCGGCTGCGCGGCCCACCAGGCGAACGACGAAGGCGGCGAGCTGTCGGCGTCGGGTCGATATGAAAGGCGAGGTCACCCCGGGATGGTACGGAACAGCATCCCGTCCGCTGGAGAGCCCCTCTCATGTCAGCATTCGAACGAATGATGAAGCGGCCGTGATCCTCTTCTGGTGATCAGACTTCGACGACACGAACTCGCGTCCATAAAGTTCGTTAGCAATCGGTCAAGGCTCGATGGCACAGGACAGCGGCTAGGGCCTGTGTCGGAAGTGGCCGGAGGCTGGGCGTCGCGGTTGGCCTGCAATAGCCCAGGTGGAAACCATGCGATGTCAGTGCCATTGAGTACGGTCTGCCTATGGATCATCAGAGGGCAGGAGACGCACGGCAAGCGTGGGACCGGGTGACCTCATGGCTTGAACAGAATGCCCCTGACGTTTTCGCTGATCTCGGCGGTCCGGGGAGTCAGGCAGCCATCTGCGAAGCCGAACTGCGCATGGGCCTAAGGCTGCCGCAGCAACTGCGGCAGTGGCTGCTGGCAAACGACATCGATGCCGGTCAACAACCCCACACCGGATCGAGTCTGGTTGCGCTGGGATGCCCAGGCGTCATCCCCAGCGGCGGACTCCTCTTGGGCCTAACGGACATCGAGCGTGTCTACCTCCACAAGATGGGCATGGAGGACATGGCACCGTCTGGAGACCCTGATTGCCCGTCCTGGCGTAGGGAATGGGTGCCAATCGTCTCGGAGCGCGACGGTT
Source organism: Streptomyces sp. NPDC048361 (assembly GCF_040651795.1). Lineage (NCBI taxonomy): Bacteria > Bacillati > Actinomycetota > Actinomycetes > Kitasatosporales > Streptomycetaceae > Streptomyces > Streptomyces sp. NPDC048361. The sequence goes on along the minus strand of NZ_JBEZKW010000089.1, from coordinate 5,766 downwards.
TTTCTGGGAAGTTCGTGAACACAAGCACCGGAACGGTGGGGTCCTGGAGCGAGGGGATGTCCCCTGAAGACAGCAAGTACGCCTCGCTGTTCGCCTTCTTCCAGGATGTAGCTGACCAGCTTTCGGGAGCTTCGTCCGGTGACTGGAGCGGGCCTGACAGGACGCGTAGACCGCGTCCGGAGGATGAACCCATACGTCTCTGGGCGCGAGCGAATGGCTACCTCGTAAATGACCACGGACGCATCCCCGCAGCCATCCGCGAGGCATACGAAGCTTCACGGTGAGCGCCGGGTTCGACGGTGCCGGTCACAGCCGGTCGTTGATCGCGGCTATGAGGATTGTCGCCTCGTAGCGGACTGAGAGCTTGTCGTACCTGGTGGCAACGGCCCGGCGCCTCTTGAGGCGGTTGATGCCGCACTCGACCGCGTGCCTGGCTTTGTAGTCCTCCCAGTCGAACTTCGGCGGACGGCCACCGCGGGAACCGCGCTCCTTCCGGTGGCGGGCCTGGTCCGTCTTGTCCGGGACGGTGCAGCGAATCCCAAGTCGTCGCAGGTAGGCGCGGTTCTTGCGCGAGGCGTACGCCTTGTCAGCCCGCACACGATCAGGACGAACGCGTGGCCGGCCCGGACCTATGCGAGGCACGCGGACCTTCTTCAGCACGGGTTCGAACTGCGGCGAGTCCCCGCGCTGCCCGGCCGTCACCACGATCGACATGGGCTTCTGGCCCTGTTCGACGGCCAGGTGGAGCTTGGTGGTGAACCCGCCGCGCGAGCGTCCCAGTCCGTGATCTCCGGGCTCGGTGAAGACACCGCCCGGTGGCTCCTTCTGCAGGTCCCCCTGCTTGCGGGCCCCGGCCGCATGCTGATGGGCGCGGCAGACGGTGGAGTCGACGCTCAGGTCCCACGTGATCGCACCCTTCGCGTCCGCCAGAGACTGGAGCCGCGTCAAGATCCGGTGCCAGGTGCCGTCCCGCTGCCACCGGCGGAACAGGTCATAGACCCGGCCCCACGGTCCGTACTCGACGGGCACGTCCCGCCACGGAACACCGGTACGGACCCGGAATCGTATGCCGTCGATCAGCCGCCGCCGGGGCCAGACGGGCGGCTACCCCGCCTTCGTCCCCTTCGGCAACAAAGGCTCCAGCACCGCCCACTGCTCGTCCGTGAGATCTCCCCGCCCCATGAGCCATGATCATCCAACGCTCAAGATCCACTTTCGACACACGCCCTAGCCGACCAGGAGACCGGGTAGTCCACCCTCCTTGGCAAGCCTCTCCAGCGCGTCGAGCGCGGCCACGGCCTGCCGGGCGGCCTCCGGGTCGCTGTCGGCGAGGCCGCTGGCCGCGAACTCGTCCTCGTCCAGGCGCAGCACCTCCGAGCCGTCCGCGGAAACCCACAGGTCGAGGTCGAGGTCCTCGACGAGGATCTCCCCCGCGTCCGAGTCCGGGTCGCGGACCACTGCGGGGCGGGTGATGTCGCAGTACCAGCCCTTGAGCACCCCGTCGCCGGTGCGGACCTCCTTGACGGCGTACCAGCGGTCCCGCCAGTAGTGCTCGGTGAACTCGTCGCCGGGCTCGAACCGGACGAACCCGAAGTCACGCACGCCGGGCGCCGCCCACGGCGCCAGGACCGAGACCTGGGCACCGTTGTCGCTCAGCAGCCTGGCCTCATAGCGAATCTTGACCCGCCCGGCCTTGGTCAGCACCACGTCCACCAGCTGCCCCATGTCACTGCCCCGGTTCTCGGTAAAGTTTGTCCCGATCAAGCAAGCAGCCTATCCGACCACCCCACCCCGGGATCAACGACGCTCCCCAACTCGCATAAGCTTAAGCGACTTCAACAACTGCGACCAACTAAGACCGTGTCCTACATGGTCAGTTTGAGGAACCGCTTGTAGCAGCAGAGGGCTGCGGCGAGTCCGAGAAATGCCAGGTAGTTGCCTGGTTTCCGCTCATAGCGGTGATTGAGCCGTCGGTAGCCGGTCAGCCAGGACATGGTGCGCTCGATGACCCACCTACGACGGCCAAGCCGCTCGCTGGAGTCGACGCCCTTACGGGCGATACGGACACCAATGCGCTTGCCCCATAGCCACCGCCGCAGGTGCGGGACGTCATACGCCTTGTCGGCATGCAGGCGTTGCGGCTTCGAATCCGTCGCGTGGAGTTCGTGTCCCATGTGGAAATGGGACAGCATCGGCTTCAGGGCGAGGCTGTCGTGGGTGTTGGCCGCGGAGAGTCCGACGCGTAGGGGCAGTCCGTTCGCATCCGACAGGACATGCATCTTGGAACCCGGCTTACCCCGGTCCACGGGGCTCGGACCTGTGTGTTCGCCCCCTTTTTAGCCCTCACGTGCGCGGAGTCGAGGACCGCACGGGACAGGTCGACCAAGTCCTGCTCGTCCAGGAGTCGGAGAACCCTCTGATGCAGCCGGCCCCAGACCCCGGCGCGGGACCAGATGGCGAAGCGGCGGTGCACGGTCGACTTCGACGCTCCGAAGCACGGCGGTAACGCCCGCCATGCACAGCCACTGACGAGAACGTAGATGATCGCCGCAAACACCGCCTCATCATCGATGTTCGCGACCCCACCGCCCTGCGGACGAACCCGCGCCGCCGGCAACAACGGCCTTGCCAACTCCCACAAGCCGTCCGGAACAATCCATCCCCACCGTCCACTCCCCATACCCAATACAACCGTTAACTGACCATGTAGGACACGGTCTAACTCCCGCCAACCCCCAGCACCTGCGGAACCCAAAGCAGCCCCGCCTCTCGCCGTCAACTCACACCACACGAGTTAGAAGCCGTATCTCAACCGATCATGGAACGTGTGGGTCGAACAGGTTTCCCGCGGGAGTGTCTAATCAACGGCCCTGTCTCACATTCGGTGGTAGCGGAGTGTGTCGCTATCCGAGGAGGATGCGGTGGCGGAGGAGTTTGAAGCCGGCTCGTCCGTGCATCTGGCGTGAGATCCGCTTGGTTTTTGTGTTGACGCCTTCGGTGGGTCCGTTGCTGTACGGAAGTGTGACCGCGGCGATCACGGCGTCGCGGTCTCGCTCGAGGCCGCGGCTGAAGGCGTGCAGGTGTGGCAGGTCGGCAGTGCGGACCTGGGCGATCCAGTGATCGAGCGCGTTGGCGTTCTCGGGCTGAGGTTTCAGAAGCGGGGCGAAGGTCCGGACGGCGGTGGTCAGGTGTCATCTCGGGGCAGGCAGCGGTCAGCTGGTCCAGGAGATCGCGATGTCCGGTCTTGAGGTTCTCGGGCCTGGTCAGGAGCATCCGGGCGAGCCTGCGTGGGGAGATGTGGCTGCGGTCGGCGTCCGCGCGGCCTTGGTTGATGTACTTGGGCAGGAGGTTGAGGCAGCCGGTGAACCCGAGGGCCTTGATCTCTTCGAAGAGGTGCTGGACGGGCACGGCAGGGTCTTTGGCCCGGCGTTTGCGCAGGTGCTCGCGATAGGGATCGACGAGACTGGCGCGATATTTCGGGACGCGGAGCATGCGCTCGGGTCGGTCGGCGCGGGCGTAACGCTTGACAGTATTCAGGGACAGTTGCAGTCTGCGGGCGCATTCGAGCAGGCTCACACGTTGCTGGAGAAGGCCGTGGACCTGGTGCCAACGGTCGAGGGTGGTCTGGGCTCGAGGTCCTTCGTATAGCGGAGTGTCCAGCACGGCGGCCCAGCAGGTGCTGTGTGCCTTGACCTCGCTTAGGGCGGTTTCGCAGAGGTTGTGCCACAAATGCCACCGGTCGGCGACCTGCACTGCGTCGGGCAGGGCACGGCGGATGGCCTCGGCGTAGGTCGCTGAGCCGTCGCGGCACACGACCTCGATACCCGGATGCTCGCGCAGCCACGCTTCCAGCCTGTCGGCCGTACGGTCGGGCAGCACGTCAATCCGCTCATGCGTTTCTGCGTCGATCACCACGGTGGTGTATCGGTGCCGCCGGCGCAGAGCGAAGTCGTCGACACCGATCACGCGAGGCACCCGCCCGGCGGGCAGCGGAATGCGCAGGAGGGTGCGCAGGGCCGTGTGACGCGACAGGCCCATCTCGAGTATCGCCAGCACACGCGACCCCGCACGGCCCGCTAACTCCTTGACCACGGCCTTGATCTGCCTGGTCAAACGGCTTGTGCGTCGCTGGTATCGCTCCAGCACCCCAGGCAACTGCTCGCGAAAAGTGTGGCGGCAGCCGCGGGTAGGACACACCAGACGCCGTACCCGGACACGGACCACGACCCGCCGGCCGTCGATCGGCAGGTCGGCCACCGTCCGCCAGTGATAGCCGTGCACACGTCCCGACAATGCCCCGCACACCGGGCAGACCGCGGTCGTTCCCGGAGTCTGTGCCCTCACGACGACGCGCTCACGCTCGTCGATCACATCCTCGATGACCAGCGGGGAGATCCCCGAAAACACCGTCGCCACCAGCTCGTTGAGACTCTCCACGCTCATATCAACGACGTACGCAACTCTGCGTCACCACCGAATGTGAGACAGGGCCGTTAAATTGACACCCCCTTTCCCGCCGGGGTGATCTTCTCGTTGTGCGCGCATGAAGACAGGGCCCCTCGGTAGCTCGGGGATGCGAATCTGACCGAGCAGTACCGGGAGGCCCTGGTGTCGTTGTTGTACGCGTCCCAACCCGTTCACTTCAACTCGGTTGCTCCATCGTGTGATTGCCTCGCGCACGTGTACGGCAACGCCGCCGACCATCCCGACCGGGAACGCCGGTATCCCTCCGACATGACAGACGCGGAATGGGCGGCCATCCGGCCTTTGCTGCCGGTGCCGGCCTGGCTCCAGGGCCGGGGCGGGCAGCCCGAGGGCTACTGCCACCGCCAACTGCTGGACGCGATCCGCTACCTGGTCGCGGGCGGGATCTCCTGGCGGGCGATGCCCGCGGACTTCCCTGGCTGGGGCCGGGTCTACGCTTTCTTCCGCCGCTGGCGCGAGCATGGGCTGATCGACGAGTTCCACGACCGGCTGCGCGGACGGGTCCGTGAGCGAGAGGGCCGTGAGGCGGAGCCGACGGCCGGGATCATCGATGCGCAGTCGGTGAAGGCCGCGGCCTCGGTGCCGTCCGTCTCACGCGGCTGGGACGGCGGGAAGAAGGTGGGCGGCCGCAAGCGGCACATCGTGACCGACTGCCTCGGCCTGCTCCTGGTCGTCGCGGTGACCGCCGCGAACGTCGGGGGCCGGGATGCCGCGCTGGGCCTGCTGCAGCGACTGCGGCGCCTGCACCGCGACATCACCCTCGTCTGGGCAGACGGCGGATACACTGGCGGCCTCGTCGACCGGTGCCAGCAGAAACTCGCGCTCACCCTTCAGATCGTCAAACGCACCGACGACATGGAGGGGTTCGTGGTGCTGCCGAGGGGGGTGGAGCGCACGTTTGAAGTTTCCCCGTGATCCTGGACACTCGTTCGTTATGCCGCGAGGGCGTGCTGATGCCGTTGCCTGGTCTCGGCCGGGGTGAGATAGCCGAACGTCCGGTGCTTGCGCAGGCGCCGGCGGTTGTAGAAGGTCTCGATGAAGTTGAAGACTTCGGCGCGGGCGGTGGCCCGGTCGGGCCAGGTCCGGGTTCCGATCTCTTCCTTGAGCAGGGCCCAGAAACTCTCTGCTGCGGCATTGTCGAAACACGAGCCGGTGCGTCCGCAGCTCTGCCGTAGCCCCAACTCCATTATTTGATCGCGGAATTGAGTCGACGTGTACTCGCTTCCGCGATCACTGTGGACCACGCATCCGGGCTCCGGGCCGCCTCGGCCGTGGGCCATG
>NZ_JBEZKW010000088.1:10734-24886 GCF_040651795.1 Streptomyces sp. NPDC048361 | reverse complement strand
AGCGAATGCTCCCGCCGGGCCCGGCGGCACGTTTCTGCTGAAGGGGCGTCAGCCTTCTTCGTGGGCGACCGCGCGGCGCGCGTCCGCGTCCAGGACGCCCCAGCTGATCAGCTGCTCGGTGAGGACCGAGGGCGACTGGTCGTAGATGACGGCAAGGGTGCGCAGGTCGTCCTGGCGGATCGAGAGGACCTTGCCGTTGTAGTCACCGCGCTGCGACTGGATGGTGGCCGCGTAGCGCTGCAACGGGCCCGCCTTCTCCGGCGGCACGTGCGCGAGGCGCTCAAGGTCGAGGACCAGCTTCGGCGGCGGCTCGGCGGCCCCGCCGGGCGTGGTGCCCGGGAGCAGCTCCTGCACCGGAACCCCGTAGAAATCGGCCAGCTCGGCAAGGCGCTGTACGGTCACGGCGCGGTCGCCACGCTCGTAAGAGCCGACCACGACGGCCTTCCAGCGGCCCTGGGACTTCTCCTCCACACCGTGGAGGGAGAGGCCCTGCTGGGTGCGGATGGCGCGGAGCTTGGCCCCGAGCTGTTTTGCGTATTCGCTGGACATATAGCTCCCCGGACGCTGTGACAACGTGCGGCTCCGCCGCGCGGCTGTAACTCACTGTGAGGTTACGCAGCGTTACTTGGCCGCGTCAAGCCGAATGGTCCACACCCACGCCCCGCAGGAGTGACAGGGTCCGCGTGGGGCGCGGCCCCACAGGTCACGGCGATGGTCGGGGTGCTCTCACCCGTTCGAGTGAGTGCCCCGGTATCGAGGGCCTCCCGGGCCCTGGTACGGTTGGTGACGCAATTTCGACGTCCTTTAAGGTCCGTCCCGTGAGGCGGAGAAGGAGGTCCGTTTCATATGGACACGCAGCACCCGCACGACCCGCAAGATCCGGCGCACCCCGATGCGGCGCGGCCCGTTCTCGAAGGCCCCGACATCGCCCGCGTCCTGACCCGTATCGCCCACGAGATCGTCGAACGCGCCAAGGGCGCCGACGACGTGGTGCTCCTCGGCATCCCGACCCGCGGTGTCTTCCTCGCCGAGCGGCTCGCCGTGAAGCTCGAAGGCATCACCGGGCGCACGACCCCGGTCGGCTCGCTCGACATCACCATGTACCGCGACGACCTGCGGATGAAGCCCGCCCGCGCGCTCGGCCGCACCGAGATCCCCGGCGAAGGCATCGACGGCCGCCTGGTCGTCCTCGTCGACGACGTCCTCTTCTCCGGCCGCACCATCCGCGCCGCGCTCGACGCGCTCGGCGACCTCGGCCGCCCCCGTGCCGTGCAGCTCGCGGTCCTCGTCGACCGCGGCCACCGCGAACTCCCGATCCGCGCCGACTACGTCGGCAAGAACCTCCCCACGTCGCTGCGGGAGACGGTCAAGGTCCAGCTCGCCGAGGAGGACGGCCGCGACGCCGTGCTGCTCGGTGTCAAGCAGACCGCTCCGGCCGGCGAGCAGTAGCTCCCCACACCCCCGTACGGCTCCACCGGCCCGTACGGGCGGCTTCTGCGCGCCCGCACGCCCAAACCTCCACCACACCTGGAGAACCCCAGATGATGCGTCACCTCATCTCGGCCGCCGACCTCACCCGCGACGACGCCGTCCTCATCCTCGACACCGCCGAGGAAATGGCCCGGGTCTCCGACCGGCCGATCAAGAAGCTGCCCGCGCTGCGTGGCCGGACCATCTGCAACCTGTTCTTCGAGGACTCCACCCGCACCCGGATCTCGTTCGAAGCCGCCGAGAAGCGCCTGTCGGCCGATGTCATCAACTTTGCCGCCAAGGGCTCATCGGTCTCCAAGGGCGAGTCCTTGAAGGACACCGCCCAGACCCTGGAGGCGATGGGTGTCGACGCCGTCGTCATCCGGCACAGCGCGTCCGGCGCCCCCTACCGCCTCGCCACCTCCGGCTGGATCGACGCGCCCGTCATCAACGCCGGCGACGGCACCCACCAGCACCCCACCCAGGCGCTGCTCGACGCGTTCACCATGCGCCGCCGCCTGGTCGGCAAGGACGCGCTCGGCCAGGACCTGGCCGGCAAGCGCATCACCCTCGTCGGCGACGTGCTGCACAGCCGGGTCGCCCGCTCCAACGTCGACCTGCTGCACACCCTCGGCGCCGAAGTCACCCTGGTGGCCCCGCCCACCCTGCTCCCGGTCGGCGTCGAGCACTGGACCTGCGACGTGTCGTACGACCTGGACGCCGTGCTGCCGAAGTCCGACGCGGTGATGATGCTGCGTGTGCAGCGCGAACGCATGAACGCCGCCTTCTTCCCCACCGAGCGCGAGTACTCGCGGCGCTACGGGCTCGACGGCGAGCGCATGGCCAAGATGCCCGAGCACGGCATCGTGATGCACCCCGGTCCCATGGTCCGCGGCATGGAGATCACCGCCGAGGTCGCCGACTCCGCGCGCTGCACGGTCGTCGAGCAGGTCGCCAACGGCGTCCACACCCGTATGGCGGTCCTGTACCTGCTGCTCGGCGGCAACGAGCCCGCCGTCAGCCACGCCCGTCCCACCGATGCGGAGAACAAGTAACCATGAGCAAGATCCTGATCCGTGGTGCGAAAGTCCTCGGCGGTGACGTCCAGGACGTCCTGATCGACGGTGAGACCATCGCGGCCGTCGGTACCGCGCTCGAAGCCGGGGACGCGACCGTCGTCGACGGGACGGGCCAGATCCTGCTGCCCGGCCTCGTCGACCTCCACACCCACCTGCGCGAGCCCGGCCGCGAGGACTCCGAGACCGTACTCACCGGCACCCGGGCGGCCGCGAGCGGCGGCTACACCGCCGTGTTCGCCATGGCCAACACCTTCCCCGTCGCCGACACCGCCGGCGTGGTCGAGCAGGTCTGGCGGCTCGGCAAGGAGTCCGGCTACTGCGACGTGCAGCCCATCGGCGCCGTCACCGTCGGCCTGGAAGGCAAGAAGCTCGCCGAGCTCGGCGCCATGCACGAATCCGCAGCCGGCGTCACCGTCTTCTCCGACGACGGCAAGTGCGTCGACGACGCGGTGATCATGCGCCGCGCCCTGGAGTACGTGAAGGCCTTCGGCGGCGTCGTCGCCCAGCACGCCCAGGAGCCCCGCCTCACCGAAGGCGCCCAGATGAACGAGGGCGTCGTCTCGGCCGAGCTCGGCCTCGGCGGCTGGCCCGCCGTCGCCGAGGAGTCGGTCATCGCGCGCGATGTGCTGCTCGCCGAGCACGTCGGCTCCCGCGTGCACATCTGCCACCTCTCCACGGCCGGCTCGGTCGAGATCGTCCGCTGGGCCAAGTCCCGCGGCATCGACGTCACCGCCGAGGTCACCCCGCACCACCTCCTCCTCACCGACGAGCTGGCCCGCTCCTACAACCCGGTCTACAAGGTCAACCCGCCGCTGCGCACCGAGAAGGACGTCATGGCGCTGCGCGAGGCGCTCGCCGACGGCACCATCGACATCGTCGCCACCGACCACGCCCCGCACCCGCACGAGGACAAGGACTGCGAGTGGGCGGCGGCGGCCATGGGCATGGTCGGCCTGGAGACCGCGCTCTCCGTCGTCCAGCACACGATGGTCGAGACCGGACTGCTCGACTGGGCCGGCGTCGCCGACCGCATGGCGCACAAGCCGGCCGCGATCGGCCGGGCCACGGGCCACGGCCGTCCCGTCTCGGCAGGCGAACCCGCCAACCTGACCCTCATCGATCCGGCATACCGTGGTGAGGTGAACCCCGCGGGCTTCGCCTCGCGCAGCCGCAACACCCCCTACGAGGGCCGTGAGCTGCCCGGACGCGTCACCCACACCTTCCTGCGGGGCCGGGCAACGCTTGTGGACGGGAAGCTGGCGTGACGTACGCACCACTGATCAATCTGGCCGCCGACGAGAAGTCCGCCGAGGTGACCAACTGGGGCGGACGCATCGGCTGGCTCGTCGGCCTCGCGCTCTTCGTGGCGCTCGTCTACTGGCTGATGCGCCAGGGCTGGCAGTGGCGCCGCCGCCTCCAGTCCGACCTCCCGGAGCTCCCCACCGCGCCCGAGACGCCGGGCGAGGCGAAACTGGAGCTGAGCGGCCGCTACCACGGCTCCACCACCGCCGGACAGTGGCTCGACCGCATCGTGGCGCACGGCCTCGGTGTCCGCAGCAAGGCCGAGCTCACCCTGACGGACGCGGGCCTGGACGTCGTACGCCCCGGGGCGGACGACTTCTTCGTCCCGGCCGCCCAGCTCCGCGGGGCCCGGCTCGACAAGGGCATCGCGGGCAAGGTCCTCACCGAGGGCGGCCTGCTGATCGTCACCTGGAGCCACGGCGACCGGCTCATCGACTCCGGCTTCCGCTCCGACCGGGCCGAACAGCACCCGGCCTGGGTCGAAGCCATCAACTTCATGACCTCCGAGACCTCCGAGACCTCCGAGACCTCCGAGACCTCCGAGACCTCCGAGACCTCTGAGACCTCTGAGACCTCCGAGACCTCCGAACCATCCACCACCACGACGGAAGGCGCCGCACGATGACGACCTCCACCCGGGGAGCCGCAAAGGTTCCCGCCGTACTCGTCCTGGAGGACGGCCGCATCTTCCGCGGCCGCGCCTACGGGGCCGTGGGGGAGACCTTCGGCGAGGCCGTGTTCTCCACCGGCATGACCGGCTACCAGGAGACCCTCACCGACCCGTCGTACCACCGCCAGGTCGTCGTGATGACCGCCCCGCACGTCGGCAACACCGGCGTCAACGACGAAGACCCCGAGTCGCAGCGGATCTGGGTGGCCGGCTACGTCGTGCGCGACCCCGCCCGCATGCCGTCCAACTGGCGCTCGCGCCGTACCCTCGACGACGAGCTGGTCAAGCAGGGCGTCGTCGGGATCTGCGGCGTCGACACCCGCGCCCTCACCCGCCACCTGCGCGAGCGCGGCGCCATGCGCGTCGGCATCTTCTCCGGCGACGCGTGGGAGGGGGTCCGCGACGAGGCCCTGCTGGCCCGCGTCAAGGAAGCCCCGCAGATGAAGGGCGCGAACCTCGCCGCCGAGGTCGCCACCAAGCAGACGTACGTCGTCCCCGCGATCGGCGAGAAGCGCTTCACCGTCGCCGCGGTGGACCTCGGCATCAAGGGCATGACCCCGCACCGCATGGCCGAGCGCGGCATCGAGGTGCACGTACTGCCCGCGACCGCCACCGCCGACGACGTGTACGCCGTCCACCCCGACGGCGTGTTCTTCTCCAACGGCCCGGGCGACCCGGCCACCGCCGACGGCCCCGTCGCCGTGATGCAGGCCGTCCTCGCCCGCAGGACGCCGCTCTTCGGCATCTGCTTCGGCAACCAGATCCTCGGCCGCGCGCTCGGCTTCGGCACCTACAAGCTGAAGTACGGCCACCGCGGCATCAACCAGCCGGTGCAGGACCGCACCACCGGCAAGGTCGAGGTCACCGCGCACAACCACGGCTTCGCCGTCGACGCGCCGCTCGACCGGATCTCCGACACGCCCTACGGGCGCGCCGAGGTCTCCCACGTCTGTCTCAACGACCAGGTCGTCGAAGGCCTCCAGCTGCTCGACCAGCCGGCCTTCAGCGTCCAGTACCACCCCGAAGCCGCCGCGGGACCGCACGACGCCGCGTACCTCTTCGACCGCTTCGTAGAGCTCATGGAGGACCAGCGTGCCTAAGCGCTCAGACATCCAGTCCGTCCTGGTCATCGGCTCCGGGCCGATCGTCATCGGCCAGGCCGCGGAGTTCGACTACTCGGGCACCCAGGCCTGCCGCATCCTCAAGGCCGAGGGTCTGCGGGTCATCCTGGTCAACTCCAACCCGGCCACGATCATGACCGACCCGGAGATCGCCGACGCCACGTACGTGGAGCCGATCACCCCCGAGTTCGTCGAGAAGATCATCGCCAAGGAGCGCCCCGACGCCCTCCTGCCCACCCTCGGCGGCCAGACCGCGCTCAACACCGCGATCTCCATGCACGAGCAGGGCGTCCTGGAGAAGTACGGCGTCGAACTCATCGGCGCCAACGTCGAAGCCATCAACAAGGGCGAGGACCGCGACCTCTTCAAGGGCGTCGTCGCGGCCGTCAAGGAGAAGATCGGCTACGGCGAGTCCGCCCGCTCGGTCATCTGCCACACCATGGACGACGTCATCGCCGGCGTCGACACCCTCGGCGGCTACCCCGTCGTCGTGCGCCCCTCCTTCACCATGGGCGGCGCCGGCTCCGGCTTCGCCCATGACGAGGAGGAGCTGCGCCGCATCGCCGGTCAGGGCCTCACCCTCTCGCCGACCACCGAGGTGCTCCTGGAGGAGTCCATCCTCGGCTGGAAGGAGTACGAGCTGGAGCTGATGCGCGACAAGAACGACAACGTCGTAGTCGTCTGCTCCATCGAGAACTTCGACCCGATGGGCGTGCACACCGGCGACTCGATCACCGTCGCCCCGGCGATGACGCTGACCGACCGCGAGTACCAGCGGCTGCGCGACATCGGCATCGCGATCATCCGCGAGGTCGGCGTCGACACCGGTGGCTGCAACATCCAGTTCGCGATCGACCCGGCCGACGGCCGCGTCATCGTCATCGAGATGAACCCGCGCGTCTCGCGCTCCTCCGCGCTCGCCTCGAAGGCCACCGGCTTCCCCATCGCCAAGATCGCGGCCAAGCTCGCCATCGGCTACACGCTCGACGAGGTCCCCAACGACATCACCGAGAAGACGCCGGCCTCCTTCGAGCCGACCCTCGACTACGTCGTGGTGAAGGCCCCGCGCTTCGCCTTCGAGAAGTTCCCCTCCGCCGACTCCACCCTCACCACCACCATGAAGTCGGTGGGCGAGGCCATGGCGATCGGCCGCAACTTCACCGAGGCCCTCCAGAAGGCGCTGCGCTCCCTGGAGAAGAAGGGCTCGCAGTTCGACTTCACGAGCCCCGTCGGCGACAAGGCCAGCCTCCTGGAGGAGGCCAAGCGCCCCACCGACGGCCGCATCAACACCGTCATGTACGCGATCCGCGCGGGCGCCACCCAGGAAGAGGTCTTCGACTCCACGAAGATCGACCCCTGGTTCGTCGACCAGCTCTTCCTCATCAAGGAGATCGCCGACGAGCTGGCCGCCGCCGACAAGCTCGGCCCCGAGCTGCTCGCCGACGCCAAGCGCCACGGCTTCTCCGACGCCCAGATCGCCGACATCCGGGGTCTGCGCGAGGACGTGGTGCGCGAGGTCCGGCACGCCCTCGGCGTGCGCCCGGTCTACAAGACGGTCGACACCTGCGCCGCCGAGTTCGCCGCCAAGACGCCGTACTTCTACTCCTCCTACGACGAGGAGAGCGAGGTCGCGCCCCGCGAGAAGCCCGCGGTGATCATCCTGGGTTCCGGTCCCAACCGCATCGGCCAGGGCATCGAGTTCGACTACTCCTGCGTCCACGCCTCCTTCGCGCTGAGCGACGCCGGCTACGAGACCGTGATGGTCAACTGCAACCCGGAGACCGTCTCCACCGACTACGACACCTCCGACCGGCTGTACTTCGAGCCGCTCACCCTGGAGGACGTCCTGGAGATCGTCCACGCCGAGACCCTCGCGGGCCCGGTCGCGGGCGTCGTCGTCCAGCTCGGCGGCCAGACCCCGCTGGGCCTGGCGCAGGCGCTCAAGGACAACGGCGTCCCCGTCGTGGGCACCTCGCCCGAGGCGATCCACGCCGCCGAGGACCGCGGCGCCTTCGGCCAGGTGCTCGCCGAGGCCGGCCTGCCCGCGCCCAAGCACGGCACCGCCACCACCTTCGCCGGCGCCAAGGCCATCGCCGACGAGATCGGCTACCCCGTCCTCGTACGCCCGTCGTACGTGCTCGGCGGCCGCGGCATGGAGATCGTGTACGACGAGGAGCGGCTGTCCTCGTACATCGCCGAGTCCACCGAGATCAGCCCCACCCGGCCGGTCCTGGTCGACCGCTTCCTCGACGACGCGATCGAGATCGACGTGGACGCCCTCTACGACGGCACCGAGCTCTACCTCGGCGGCGTCATGGAGCACATCGAGGAGGCCGGCATCCACTCCGGCGACTCGGCGTGCGCGCTGCCCCCGATCACCCTCGGCGGCCACGACATAAAGCGCCTGCGCGCCTCGACGGAGGCCATCGCCAAGGGTGTCGGCGTCCGCGGCCTGATCAACATCCAGTTCGCGATGGCCGGCGACATCCTGTACGTCCTCGAAGCCAACCCGCGCGCCTCGCGCACCGTCCCCTTCACCTCGAAGGCGACCGCGGTGCCGCTCGCGAAGGCCGCCGCGCGTATCTCGCTCGGCGCGACCGTCGCCGAGCTGCGCGCCGAGGGCATGCTGCCCAAGGAGGGCGACGGCGGCACGCTGCCGCTCGACGCGCCGATCTCCGTCAAGGAGGCCGTGATGCCGTGGAGCCGCTTCCGCGACGTGCACGGGCGCGGCGTCGACACGGTGCTCGGCCCGGAGATGCGCTCCACCGGTGAAGTCATGGGCATCGACTCGGTGTTCGGCACCGCGTACGCCAAGTCGCAGGCCGGCGCGTACGGTCCGCTGCCGACGAAGGGCCGCGCGTTCATCTCGGTCGCCAACCGGGACAAGCGCACGATGATCTTCCCGGCGCGTGAACTGGTCGCCCACGGCTTCGAGTTGATGGCCACCTCCGGCACCGCCGAAGTGCTCCGCCGCAACGGCATCAGCGCCACGGTGGTGCGCAAGCTCAGCGAGGGCGAAGGCCCCAACGGCGAGAAGACGATCGTCCAGCTGATCCACGACGGCGAGGTCGACCTCATCGTCAACACGCCGTACGGCACCGGCGGCCGCCTCGACGGCTACGAGATCCGCACCGCGGCCGTCGCCCGCTCCGTGCCCTGCCTGACCACGGTCCAGGCGCTCGCCGCCGCCGTCCAGGGCATCGACGCCCTCAACCGCGGTGACGTGGGCGTACGTTCCCTCCAGGAACACGCGGAACACCTGACCGCGGCCCGCGACTAGCAGACGGGGAAGCAGGGGGACACCGGAAACGGTGTCCCCCTCTTCATGAGCCCTCTCCCCGAGCCCCTGAGGACACCGACCATGTACAAGCTCTTCTTCACCCTCGTCTTCAAGCGCATGGACCCCGAGCAGGCCCACTACATGGCCTTCCGCTGGATCCGCCTCGCGGCCCGCGTCCCCGTCCTGCGGACCTTCGTCGCAGCCGTGCTCGCCCCCCGCTACAAGGAGCTGCGCACCGAGGCCCTCGGTCTGCGCATGCACGGGCCGTTCGGTCTCGCCGCCGGCTTCGACAAGAACGCCGTCGCGGTCGACGGCATGTCGATGCTCGGCTTCGACCACATCGAGATCGGCACCGTCACCGGCGAGCCCCAGCCGGGCAACCCGAAGAAGCGCCTCTTCCGGCTCGTGCCGGACCGCGCGCTCATCAACCGCATGGGCTTCAACAACGAGGGCTCCGCGGCCGTGGCCGAGCGCCTGGCGGCCCGCAAGGCCGTCTTCCGCACGACGGTCGGCGTGAACATCGGCAAGACCAAGGTCGTCGCCGAGGCCGACGCCGCCGCCGACTACGTGAAGTCGACCGAGCGTCTCGCCCGGCACGCCGACTACCTCGTGGTCAACGTCTCCTCGCCGAACACCCCGGGCCTGCGCAACCTCCAGGCCACCGAGTCGCTGCGCCCGCTGCTCACCGCCGTACGCGAAGCCGCCGACCGCAGCGTCACGGGCCGCCGCGTCCCGCTGCTCGTCAAGATCGCCCCCGACCTCGCCGACGCCGACATCGACGCGGTCGCCGACCTCGCTCTCGAGCTCGGCCTGGACGGCATCATCGCCACCAACACCACGATCGCCCGCGACGGGCTCGGCCTGAAGTCCCCGGCCGTGCTGGTCAAGGAGACCGGCGGCCTGTCCGGCGCCCCCCTCAAGGAGCGCTCCCTGGAGGTGCTCAGCCGTCTGTACGCCCGCGTCGGCGACCGGCTCGTCCTGATCGGCGTCGGCGGCATCGAGAACGCCGAGGACGCCTGGCAGCGCATCCTCGCCGGCGCCACCCTCGTCCAGGGCTACAGCGCCTTCATCTACGAGGGCCCCTTCTGGGCCCGCGCGATCCACAAGGGCCTCGCGGCCCGGCTCGCCACCTCCCCGTACGCAACGCTCGCCGAGGCCGTCGGCGCCGAGACCCGGAAGAAGGCCGCCGCATGACCCCCTTCGGTACCCGCCTGCGCGAGGCGATGGACACCCGCGGCCCGCTCTGCGTGGGCATCGACCCGCACGCGTCGCTGCTCGCCGACTGGGGCCTGAGCGACGACATCGCGGGCCTTGAGCGCTTCACCCGCACCACGGTCGAGGCGCTCGCCGACCGGGTGGCCCTGCTCAAGCCGCAGTCGGCGTTCTTCGAGCGGTTCGGCTCGCGCGGCGTCGCCGTCCTGGAGAAGGCCGTCGAGGAGGCCCGCGCGGCCGGGGCCCTGGTCCTGATGGACGCCAAGCGCGGAGACATCGGCTCCACCATGGCGGCCTACGCGGCCACCTACCTGGACCCGGCCTCCCCGCTCTTCTCGGACGCGGTCACGGTCTCCCCGTACCTCGGCTTCGGCTCACTGCGCCCGGCGCTCGACCTGGCCGCCAAGTCCGGCTCGGGCGTCTTCGTGCTCGCCCTCACCTCCAACCCGGAGGGCGCCGAGGTGCAGCGCTCGACCGCGGCCGACGGGCGTCCGCTGGCCCAGCTGATGCTGGACCACATGAAGGCCGAGAACGAGGGCGCCTCGCCGCTCGGCTCGGTCGGCGCGGTCGTCGGCGCCACGCTCGGCGACGCCGGGGTGGACCTCGACATCAACGGCCCGCTGCTCGCCCCCGGCATCGGCGCCCAGGGCGCGACCCCCGCCGATCTGCCCGGTGTCTTCGGCTCCGCCGTGCGCAACGTGGTGCCCAGCGTCAGCCGCGGCGTCCTGCGCCACGGCCCGGACGTCGCCGCCCTGCGCGACGCGGCGGCCCGCTACGCCGACGAGGTCCGCGCGGCGGTCTCCGGAACGTGAGCCGGCACGGCTCCCGGTGTGACATGCGTCGCATCGGGGCCGCACGCTCCGGACGTGCCGGAACGCCCGCCGAACGGCCCCGCGGAACGGCGAAACCGCCCCGCCGGGGGGCGCCCCGGGCTACCTGCACACGGAACGTTGACAAATTCCTTACGCAAAACAAGGGTGTTTTGCCTGAAAAGTCCTGATCGGCTGAGGCTGACCAGGACTTTTCGTCTGTTCTCGCTGACTGGAGCGGCCTTGGCCGCTAGTCTCCGACGAGAGCAGACGAGCACGTGCGCGAGTACGGAGGACGCTGCTCACCTGGTGTGGAGCGATCAGGTTCCGCACCGGTCCGTATCCGACAGTTCGACATCCGAGGTGACGTAGGCGTGGCTCTTCCGCCCCTTACCCCTGAACAGCGCGCAGCCGCGCTCGAAAAGGCCGCCGCGGCTCGCCGGGAGCGGGCCGAGGTCAAGAATCGACTCAAGCACTCCGGCGCCTCCCTCCACGAGGTCATCAAGTCGGGCCAGGAGAACGACGTCATCGGGAAGATGAAGGTCTCCGCCCTCCTTGAGTCCCTGCCCGGCGTGGGCAAGGTCCGTGCCAAGCAGATCATGGAGCGGCTCGGCATCTCCGAGAGCCGCCGCGTGCGGGGGCTCGGCTCCAACCAGATCGCTTCCCTCGAGCGCGAGTTCGGCGGCTCGGGGGCCTGACGTCTCGGGCATGCCCGAGAAGCTGGAATAATCGCCGCATGGCAGCAACACCCCGGGGGACCACCCCCGTACCCCCGGACGCACGTCCGCGGCTGACCGTGCTCTCCGGCCCCTCCGGGGTCGGCAAGAGCACGGTCGTCGCTCATATGCGCAAGGTCCACCCCGAGGTCTGGCTCTCGGTGTCGGCGACGACCCGCAAGCCGCGACCCGGCGAGCGCCACGGCGTGCAGTACTTCTTCGTGGACGACGAGGAGTTCGACAAGCTCGTCGCCAACGGTGAGCTGCTTGAGTGGGCGGAGTTCGCGGGCAACCGCTACGGCACCCCGCGCGCGGCCGTCCTCGAACGCCTCGAAGCGGGCGAGCCGGTCCTCCTGGAGATCGACCTCCAGGGCGCCCGGCTCGTACGCGCGTCGATGCCCGAAGCGCAGCTCGTCTTCCTCGCGCCGCCGAGCTGGGACGAACTGGTCCGCCGGCTCACCGGCCGGGGCACCGAGGCACCCGACGTCATCGAGCGCCGACTCACCGCCGCCAAGGTCGAACTGGCCGCCGAGGCCGAGTTCGATACGACGCTCGTCAACACCTCGGTCGAGGACGTGGCCCGCGAGCTGCTAGCCTTGGTGCGAGTTGTTTGATCGAGACGTGTGACGTCAGCCGCTGACGGCGACCGACCCCCACACCACTCACCGGTCATACACGCAGCTCACATCTTCGATCCCCATCGGAAGGCAGAGAGTGTCCTCTTCCATTACCGCGCCCGAGGGCATCATCAACCCTCCGATTGATGAGCTCCTCGAGGCAACCGACTCGAAGTACAGCCTGGTGATCTACGCGGCCAAGCGTGCCCGCCAGATCAACGCGTACTACTCGCAGCTCGGTGAGGGTCTCCTGGAGTACGTCGGCCCGCTCGTGGACACCCACGTCCACGAGAAGCCGCTCTCGATCGCGCTCCGTGAGATCAACGCGGGCCTGCTGACCTCCGAGGCCATCGAAGGCCCCGCCCAGTAGGCAGCCTCGCAGGCGACGATACGTTCCACCACAGGCCCGGCAGCGCGACTGCCGGGCCTGTGGTGTGTCATGGGTACACACACGCAGTCCGAAGATGACAGCGCGCGGGGAGAGGCGAGTTTTCCGATGGCCAAGCCGAAGGTCGTTCTGGGGGTCAGCGGCGGTATCGCCGCCTACAAGGCGTGCGAACTGCTGCGCCGGTTGACCGAGTCGGGCCATGACGTCCGGGTGGTGCCGACCCAGTCGGCGCTCCACTTCGTGGGGGCCGCCACCTGGTCGGCGCTCTCCGGCCACCCCGTCTCGACCGAGGTCTGGTCGGACGTCCACGAGGTGCCGCACGTCCGCATCGGACAGGGCGCCGACCTCGTGATCGTGGCGCCGGCCACCGCCGACATGCTCGCCAAGGCCGCCCACGGTCTCGCCGACGACCTGCTGACCAACACGCTGCTCACCGCGCGCTGCCCCGTCGTCTTCGCGCCCGCGATGCACACCGAGATGTGGGAGCACCCCGCCACTCAGGAGAACGTGGCGACGCTGCGACGCCGGGGCGCGGTCGTCGTGGAGCCCGCCGTCGGGCGGCTCACCGGCGTCGACACCGGCAAGGGTCGGCTCCCCGACCCGGGCGAGCTCTTCGAGGTGTGCCGCCGGGTGCTCGCGCGGGGGAGCGCCGAGCGGGACCTGGCCGGGCGGCATGTGGTGATCAGCGCGGGCGGGACGCGCGAGCCCCTCGACCCCGTCCGCTACCTCGGCAACCGCTCCTCCGGCAAGCAGGGGTACGCGCTCGCCCGCACCGCCGTCGCGCGGGGGGCCAGGGTCACCCTGATCGAGGCCAACACCGGGCTCGCGGACCCGGCGGGCGCCGATGTGATCCGCGTCGGCACCGCCGTACAGCTGCGCGAAGCGGTCCTGAAAGCCGCGCCGGACGCCGACGCCGTGGTCATGGCGGCCGCCGTCGCCGACTTCCGCCCCGAGGTATACGCCGCCGGGAAGATCAAGAAGAAGGACGGACAGGAGCCGGCGCCGCTGACCCTGGTCCGCAATCCGGACATCCTCGCCGAGATCTCCGCCGACCGGGCCCGCCCGGATCAGCTGATCGTCGGCTTCGCCGCCGAAACGGACGACGTCCTGGCCAACGGCCGCCTCAAACTCCGGCGCAAGGGCTGCGACCTGCTCGTCGTCAACGAGGTCGGGGAGCGCAAGACGTTCGGCTCCGAGGAGAACGAGGCCGTCGTCCTCGGGGCCGACGGCTCCGAGACCCCGGTGCCGTACGGTCCCAAGGAGGCCCTCGCCGATACGGTGTGGGATCTGGTGGGCGAGCGTTTCGGACAATCCGGGGCCGCCCCGCAGCACACGGACTGACCGGTTCCGATCCGTCCGGAGCCGGCGCCGGGCCTCGGCCCGGGGCGCGCTCCCGGGCCCGCGCGGAGAGCCTCAAGGATCATGAGCCGTACCCCGCGGCGACCAGATCCGGAGATCTCCGGACTCCACGGAGCGAGACACGTGGTC
>NZ_JBEZKW010000088.1:0-10635 GCF_040651795.1 Streptomyces sp. NPDC048361 | reverse complement strand
CCCGGGCCCGCGCGGAGAGCCTCAAGGATCATGAGCCGTACCCCGCGGCGACCAGATCCGGAGATCTCCGGACTCCACGGAGCGAGACACGTGGTCCAACGAACAGAACCGACCGATAAACTGGTCCACGGAACGCCGCCGGGCGCAGCTCCCGGCGCGACCTACCATGATCAGCCAGCAGCCGCTGCAACCCCAGGGAGCGTTGTGTCCCGTCGTCTCTTCACCTCGGAGTCTGTGACCGAAGGTCACCCCGACAAGATCGCTGACCAGATCAGCGACACGATCCTCGACGCGCTCCTGCGCGAGGACCCGGCCTCCCGCGTCGCCGTGGAGACCCTCATCACCACGGGCCAGGTGCACGTGGCCGGCGAGGTCACCACCAAGGCATACGCGCCGATCGCCCAGCTGGTCCGCGACAAGATCCTGGAAATCGGCTACGACTCCTCGAAGAAGGGCTTCGACGGCGCCTCCTGTGGTGTGTCGGTGTCCATCGGCGCCCAGTCCCCCGACATCGCGCAGGGTGTCGACACCGCGTACGAGAAGCGGGTCGAGGGCGATGAGGACGAGCTCGACAAGCAGGGCGCCGGCGACCAGGGCCTGATGTTCGGGTACGCCTGCGACGAGACGCCCGAGCTGATGCCGCTGCCGATCCACGTCGCGCACCGGCTCTCGCGCCGCCTGACCGAGGTCCGCAAGAACGGCACCATCCCGTACCTGCGTCCCGACGGCAAGACCCAGGTCACCATCGAGTACGACGGCGACAAGGCCGTCCGGCTCGACACGGTGGTCGTCTCCACGCAGCACGCGAGCGACATCGACCTGGAGTCGCTGCTGGCTCCGGACATCCGCGAGTTCGTCGTGGAGCACGTCCTCAAGCAGCTGGTCGAGGAGGGCATCAAGCTGGACACCGACGCCTACCGGCTCCTGGTGAACCCGACCGGCCGCTTCGAGATCGGCGGCCCCATGGGCGACGCCGGACTCACCGGCCGCAAGATCATCATCGACACGTACGGTGGCATGGCCCGCCACGGCGGCGGCGCCTTCTCCGGCAAGGACCCGTCGAAGGTGGACCGCTCGGCCGCCTACGCGATGCGCTGGGTCGCCAAGAACGTGGTGGCCGCGGGCCTCGCCGCGCGCTGCGAGGTCCAGGTCGCGTACGCGATCGGCAAGGCCGAGCCGGTGGGCCTGTTCGTCGAGACGTTCGGCACCAACACGGTCGACAACGAGAAGATCGAGACGGCGATCACCCAGGTCTTCGACCTGCGCCCGGCCGCGATCATCCGCGACCTCGACCTGCTCCGCCCGATCTACGCCCAGACCGCCGCGTACGGCCACTTCGGCCGTGAACTCCCCGACTTCACGTGGGAGCGCACGGACCGCGTGGACGCGCTGCGCAAGGCGGCGGGTCTGTAAGCACGACGCCATCCCACAAGGTGCCCCGGGCCGGATTCGGTCCGGGGCACCTCGTTCTTCTGCGGCCGGTACCGGGTTCTTCTGCGGAACGTACCGGCACCCGGCCGGCACCGGACGGCGACGATCGGGCGAGGCCGTTGTCAGTCCCGTCTGGTAGGAATTTGGCTGTGAGCAGCGAGAACGAACGGCAGGGCGGGGGCGCCGAGGGCGCGGGGCCGGAGCAGCTTGCGCTCATTCGGGAGACGGTGCGCAAGGCCAAGGTGCCCAAGGCCAAGCCGCGGACCTGGCGGGGGGCGGCGCTCGCCAAGGAGCTGCCGGTCGCGCGGGTCGTGGTCAACAAAGGGGTACTGCACCTGGATCAGTTCTTCGACTACGCCGTGCCCGAGGAGCTCGACGCCGACGCTCAGCCCGGGGTGCGCGTGCGGGTGCGGTTCGGGGCCGGGTCGCGCAATGTGCGAGGCGGGCGGCGCGAGGGCGGCGGTCTGATCGACGGGTTCCTCGTCGAGCGGCGTGCCGATTCGGACTATTCAGGACCGCTGGCCGCGCTGGCCAGTGTCGTCTCACCGGAGCCTGTGCTCAGCGCGGACACCCTGTCGCTCGCCCGGGCGGTGGCGGACCGGTACGCGGGCAGCCTCGCCGATGTGCTCCAGCTCGCCGTCCCGCCCAGGAACGCGAGGGCCGAGGCCAAGCCGTCACCCGAGCCGGCCCCGCCGCCCGCCCGGCCGGAGCCCGGCACCTGGGAGCGGTATGCCCAAGGGCCCGCGTTCATCGGGGCGTTGGGGAGCGGGGCCGCGCCCCGGGCAGTGTGGACCGCTCTGCCAGGACCCCACTGGGCGCAGGAGATCGCGCGCGCCGTCGGGGCCACCCTCGCCTCGGGCCGCGGCGCCCTCGTCGTCGTGCCGGACGGGCGCAGCGCCGGCCGCGTCGACACAGCACTGACCGAGCTGCTCGGCGAGGGCCGGCACGCGCTGCTCACCGCCGATTCGGGCCCCGAGCGCCGCTACCGGCAGTGGCTCGCGGTGCGCCGCGGCGCGGTGCGGGCCGTGGTCGGCACCCGCGCGGCGATGTTCGCCCCCGTCGACAACCTCGGGCTCGTCGTGGTGTGGGAGGACGGCGACGCCAGCCACAGCGACGACAACGCCCCGTTCCCGCACGTGCGCGAAGTGCTCGAACTGCGCGCCACGCACGACAAGTGCGCCTTCCTGCTGGGCAGTACGAGCTGCACCGTCGAGGCCGCCCAGCTCGTGCAGAGCGGATGGGCCGCGCCGCTCGTCGCCGACCGTACGGTGGCCCGCGCGGCCGCCCCCCTGGTCCGGACCGTCGGCGACGGCGAGCTCGCGCGCGACGAAGCGGCACGCGCCGCCCGCCTGCCGAGCCTGGCCTGGCAGGCCGTCCGGGAGGGACTCAAGCACGGCCCCGTTCTCGTCCAGGTCCCGAGAAAGGGGTACGCGCCGCGGCTCGCCTGCGCGCGCTGCCGGGCGCCGGCCCGCTGCGGCCGCTGCGCGGGCCCCCTCGAAGCGCCGGACGAGCGCGCCCTGCAGTGCGCCTGGTGCGGCACGACGGCGGCGGACTGGCACTGCGCCGAATGCGGCGCGAGCCGCCTGCGGGCCCAGATCGTCGGCGCCCGGCGCACCGCGGAGGAGCTCGGCCGCGCCTTCCCCGCCGTGCCGGTACGCACCTCGGGGCGCGACCACGTCCTGGACAGCGTGCCGGGGCAGCCCGCCCTCGTGGTGTCGACGCCGGGCGCCGAACCGGTCGCCGAGGGCGGCTACGCGGCGGCGCTGCTCCTCGACGGCTGGGCGATGCTCGGCCGGCCCGACCTCAGGGCAGGCGAGGAGGCGTTGCGACGCTGGATCACGGCGGCGTCCCTGGTACGGGGACAGGACGAGGGCGGCACGGTGGTCGTGGTCGCCGAGCCCACGCTGCGGCCGGTGCAGGCGCTGGTCCGCTGGGACCCGGTCGGTCACGCCCTGCGCGAGCTGGCCGAGCGGGCCGAGCTCGGCTTCCCGCCGGTCTCCCGGATGGCCGAGGCCATCGGGCGGCCCGAAGCCGTCGAAGCGTTCTTGAAGGCGGCCCAACTGCCGCCCGACGCCCAGGTGTTGGGACCCGTTCCGCTGCCGGTCGCCGACCCCGGCCGGCCGCGCAGGCCCGGCGATCCACCGGTGGGGGAGCAGTGGGAGCGGGCACTGGTGCGGGTGCCGCCCGGCAGCGGCGCCGCGCTGGCCGCCGCCCTCAAGGCCGCCCAGGCCGCACGCCTGGCCCGCGGCGGCGGCGACCCGGTGCGCATCAGGATCGACCCGCCGGACATCGGCTGAGCCGCCCGCGTCGGCGAGGCGTCGCAGATAGCTGTGCCCTCGCGATACGTACGGACGCGAGGGCACGAAGAGACGGGAAGCGGGTCAGCCGTTGCGGGGGCCGGGGAACGCGCTGGTGCGGACCTCCTCGCGAAGGGAGTGGCTGTTCGCCGTCGGCTGCGGCGGCATGGAACGGGCGGCAGGGACCGCGGGCATGGGGGACATGGGGGACATGGGGGACATCGGGGTGATGGGGGGCAGCGGCGGCAGAGTGCGGGTCACCGCGGACTCGGCCGGGCGCTCCGCCTCGGCCTGGCCCGCGGCCGGGGCGGCCGCCCTGCGGGACCCGTAACGGCGGTGCACCGCCTGCTTGGTGACACCGAGCGCGGAGCCCACCGCGTCCCAGGAGAAACCGAGGGAGCGGTCGAAGTCCACGGCTGCGGTCACCAGCGTCTCGACGCTGTCGCGCAGCTCCTGGGCGAGCCGTACGGTCGGCGCCGGGGCGCGCCCGTACACGACGAAGCCCGTGGAGGGGCCGGAGCGGCGCGGGCGGTAGACGTTGCCCAGCTGCGCGGTGAGGGTGCGCAGTGCGTCCACCTGCCGGCGGACCCGCTCGATGTCCCGCACCAACAGGTGCAGGCTGGCCCGCGCTTGGGCGTCGTGCGTTGCGTGGTCGGCCATGAGCAAGCCTCTCGAACCGGCGATGAAAGGAAGGGTGAAAACGGTACTGATACTGCGTGATGCCGAGCTGTGCCGTGTTGACGTGGTGCGGGTGCTGAGCGGGCGCGAGCCGCACAAGCGGCCCGGTCAGGTCAATCTCTCTTGACCAACGCGCCACCCGCGGTTGTGGTCACGCTGCGGGGGCGTATGGGCATATGCGCAGGGCGCACGAGCACTCATGCGCCCCTGCCGAGCGGAACCGGCCGGGCGCCCCCGCCCCCACCGGTCCGTCTCCGCCGCACGACCTCCCCCGCACCACCCCGCCCGGTGCGGCACCTGCGCGTACGCCCGCGCCCCACCGGCCCATAGACTGAGACGCTGCTCTCGACAAAGCGAGGTAACTCCCAGTGAAGCTCGTCTTCGCAGGCACCCCCGAGGTCGCCGTTCCCGCCCTTGACGCTCTGATCGCCTCCGGTCGGCACGAGGTCGCCGCGGTCGTCACCCGGCCCGACGCACCCGCCGGGCGCGGCCGTCGCCTCGTGGCGAGTCCGGTCGCCGAGCGCGCCGAGGAGGCCGGCATCGAGGTGCTCAAGCCCGCGAAGCCACGGGACGAGCAGTTCCTGGCCCGGCTGCGCGAGATCGCGCCGGACTGCTGCCCGGTCGTCGCGTACGGCGCGCTCCTGCCCAAGGCCGCCCTCGACATTCCCGCGCGCGGCTGGGTCAACCTCCACTTCTCGCTGCTGCCCGCCTGGCGCGGCGCCGCGCCCGTGCAGCACGCCGTGATGGCCGGCGACGAGATCACCGGCGCCGCCACCTTCCTCATCGAGGAGGGCCTCGACTCGGGCCCGGTGTACGGCACCGTCACGGAAGAGGTCCGGCCCACGGACACCAGCGGCGACCTGCTCACCCGGCTCGCCTTCGCCGGCGCCGGGCTGCTCGCCGCCACCATGGACGGCATCGAGGACGGCGCCCTCAAGGCCGTCCCGCAGCCCGCCGACGGGATCTCGCTCGCCCCGAAGATCACCGTCGAGATGGCGCACGTCGACTGGACGGCGCCCGCACTGCGCGTCGACCGCGTCGTGCGCGGCTGCACACCCGCGCCCGGCGCGTGGACCGTGTTCCGCGGCGAGCGCCTCAAGCTCATCCAGGCCGCCTTGGTCACCGACCGCACCGACCTGGCGCCCGGCGAGCTCTCCGTCGCCAAGAACAACGTGTATGTCGGCACCGGATCGCACGCCGTGGAGCTGCTCTGGGTCCAGCCGCAGGGCAAGAAGCCGATGCGCGGCGCCGACTGGGCGCGCGGCGTCCGCATCGCCCCGGGTGAGCGGGTGGGTGCGGCGGACGTACGCTGAGGGGGTTCGCCCCATCTGATCAGCGGAGCACCTTTCACGTGAACGATTCGCCACGTCGCAGCCCGAACCCCCATGGCCAGAACCCCAAGGCGGGCAAGACCGGCAAGCCGTACCGCCGGCCCAAGAAGGACCCGGTCCGCATCCTTGCCTTCGAGGCGCTGCGGGCCGTCGACGAGCGCGACGCCTACGCCAACCTCGTCCTGCCCCCGCTGCTCCGCAAGGCGCGCGAGAGCGGCACCTTCGACACCCGGGACGCGGCGCTCGCCACCGAGCTGGTCTACGGGACGCTGCGCCGCCAGGGCACGTACGACGCGATCATCGCGGCCTGCATCGACCGGCCGCTGCGCGAGGTCGATCCGCCGGTACTCGACGTGCTCGCGCTCGGCGCGCACCAGCTGCTCGGCACCCGCATCCCCACGCACGCCGCGGTCTCCGCGAGCGTGGAGCTGGCGCGTGTGGTGCTCGGTGACGGGCGGGCCAAGTTCGTGAACGCCGTGCTGCGCAAGATCTCCGCGCACGACCTCGACGGCTGGCTGGAGAAGGTCGCGCCCTCCTATGAGGACGATGCGGAAGACCACCTGGCGGTCGTTCACTCGCATCCGCGCTGGGTCGTCTCCGCGCTGTGGGACGCCCTCGGCGGTGGCCGGGCCGGCATCGAGGACCTCCTGGAGGCCGACAACGAGCGCCCCGAGGTGACCCTGGTCGCCCGCCCCGGGCGCTCCACCACCGAGGAGCTCCTCGCCGCGGTCGGCGAGGACGCCGCGCTGCCCGGTCGCTGGTCGCCGTATGCCGTGCGGATGGCCGAGGGCGGCGAGCCCGGCGCGCTCGACGCCGTGCGCGAGGGCCGGGCCGGTGTCCAGGACGAGGGCAGCCAGCTCGTCGCGGCCGCTCTGGCCAACGCCCCCGTCGAGGGCCGCGACGAGCTGTGGCTCGACGGCTGCGCAGGCCCCGGCGGCAAGGCCGCCCTGCTCGCGGCGCTCGCCGCCGGGCGCGGCGCGGCCCTGCTCGCCTCCGAGAAGCAGCCGCACCGGGCGCGCCTGGTCGAGCGGGCGCTCGCCGGCAACCCGGGCCCCTACCAGGTCGTCGCGGCCGACGGCACCCGTCCGCCGTGGTTGCCGGGCTCCTTCGACCGTGTCCTGATGGACGTCCCCTGCTCGGGCCTCGGCGCCCTGCGCCGCCGCCCCGAGGCGCGCTGGCGCCGGCGCCCCGAGGATCTGGAGGGCTTCGCCCCGCTCCAGCGCGGGCTGCTGCGCGAGGCGCTCTCCGCGGTCCGCGTCGGCGGCGTCGTCGGCTATGCCACCTGCTCACCGCACCTGGCCGAGACCCGGATCGTCGTCGACGACGTCCTCAAGGGCCGCGGCGGCGCCGAGCCCGTCGAGGCCGAGTGGATCGACGTACGCCCGCTGATGCCCGGCGTCGCCGGCCTCGGGGACGGCCCCGACGTCCAGCTGTGGCCGCATCTGCACGGCACCGACGCGATGTATCTGGCGCTCCTCAGGCGCATGGCCTGACCGTCGGCGCGGCGCCCCCGAACGCGGGACGTCGCGGACCGTGCGCCCAGGGCGACGAGCCCGAACTCACCGTCGCGGTAAGGGACTTGGGCGGATCACGGTTTGGCCGCCACCGGCCGCGGGGCGCGCCGAAGGGTCTGCGGCGGGGCGTCGGCGCGGCAAAGGATCGTGTGTGAAAGCCCGGCCGTGGCGACAGCATCGCCCGCCCGGCGCGGATCCGTACCGCCTTCGTCCTCCGCCGTGGCAGGCAAGTCGCCCGGGGCATGGCACGCTTGGGGCATGGCTCAGATCAACCCCAGCATCCTCTCCGCGGACTTCGCCCGGCTGGCCGACGAGGCCCGGGCCGTCACGGGCGCCGACTGGCTCCATGTCGATGTGATGGACAACCACTTCGTGCCCAACCTCACGCTCGGTGTGCCCATCGTGGAATCCCTGAGCAAGGCGACGGACACACCGCTCGACTGCCATCTGATGATCGAGGACCCGGACCGCTGGGCCCCGCAGTACGTGGAGGCCGGGGCCGGCTCGGTCACCTTCCACGCGGAGGCCGCCGCCGCTCCCGTACGCCTCGCCCGCGAGATCCGCGCCAAGGGCGCCCGCGCCTCGATGGCGCTGAAGCCCGCCACCCCCATCGAGCCGTACGAGGATCTGCTGCCCGAGCTCGACATGCTGTTGATCATGACGGTCGAGCCCGGCTTCGGCGGCCAGTCCTTCCTCGACATCATGCTGCCGAAGATCCGCCGGACCCGTGAGCTGATCGCCAAACACGGACTTGAACTCTGGCTCCAGGTCGACGGAGGCGTTTCGGCCGCCACGATCGAGCGCTGCGCCGAGGCCGGAGCCGATGTCTTCGTCGCCGGATCGGCCGTCTACGGAGCCGAGGACCCGGCCGAAGCCGTGCGGGGGCTGCGTTCCCTGGCTGAACGGGCGACGGCGGACGCACCCTGGGCGTGCGCACACTGAGCCGCCACTGAATGAACGGAACCCTCCGGGGCTGATCAAGGACCATTGCATCTGACAGGATGAACAGCGAGTCCGGTGCGTGAACAGCAGTTGTGAACAGCAGTGAGGAGATCGCGGTGTCTGCAATGTCGGCGGGTCGGTCAGCCCTGCGGATGGGACCCGCGGAGTTGGTGCAGGCGGCGGCCATGGCCCGCCGCTTCTACCTGGAGGGGAAGTCCAAGATCCAGATCGCCGAGGAGTTCGGCGTGAGCCGCTTCAAGGTGGCCCGGGTCCTGGAGACCGCACTGGAACGCGATCTCGTACGGATCGAGATCCGCGTCCCCGCCGAACTGGACGCGGAGCGCTCCGACGCCCTGCGCGCCCGGTACGGGCTGCGGCACGCGGTCGTCGTCGAGTCGCCCGCGGAGGGCGAGGAGACCTCGCCCGACCCGGAGAACCTCGGCGAGGTCGCCGCCGATCTGCTCGGTGAGCTGGTCAGTGAGGGTGATGTGCTCGGTCTCGCCTGGGGCCGCTCCACCATCCACATGGCCGCGGCCCTCGACAGACTCCCGCCCTGCACCGTGGTCCAGCTGACCGGGGTCTACGACGCGGGCACCGCCGAGCGCGGCTCCGTCGAGGCGGTGCGCAGGGCCGCCCAGGTGTCCGGCGGCGAGGCCCACCCCATCTACGCCCCGATGCTCCTTCCCGACCCGGCGACCGCGGCCGCGCTGCGCAACCAGACCGGGATCGCCCGCGCCTTCGAGTACTTCGACAAGGTCACCGTCGCAGCGGTCTCCATCGGATCCTGGGAGCCCGGCATCTCCACCGTGCACGACATGCTCAGCGACGAGGAGCGGGCGCACTACGCCTCGCTCGGCGTCGCCGCCGAGATGTCCGCGCACCTCTTCGACGCGGAGGGCCGCCGGGTCGGCCGCGACCTGGGGGAGCGCTGCATCACCGTCGAGGCGGACCGGCTGCGCCGCATCCCGGAGGTCGTCGCGATCGCCGGGGGCCAGCGCAAGGCCGCCGCGATCGACGCGGTGCTCCGCTCCGGCCTGGTCACCAGCCTGGTCACCGACACCGCGGCCGCCGACTTCCTCCTGAACGAGACCGGCCCCAAGCCCCGGCCCGCGCTGAACCGCGCGGACCCGGACGGCGTCTGAGCCACCGGGGGCGCCATGCCCCCGGTGTGCTCGTGCCTCCGCCGCCGGAGAGCCTCAGACGCCGTAGACCCGCTCGGCGTTGCCCGCCGACACCAGGGCCGCCACCCGGTCCGCGTCCGCGGCCGACCACGCCCCGGACCCCGTCCAGCCGTTCAGGAGCTGGTCCAGGGCGTCCCGGTAGAGCCGGGCCCCCACCACATACAGCTCCGCGAGACCGTACGCGTCCGTCGAGAACAGCAGCTTGCCGAAGGGGGCCAGCTCCAGGAACTCGGCGAGCACCGCCGTCGCCCGCGCCCCCGTGTGCCCGAGCGAGAGCCCCACGTCCGCGTACACATGCGGGTACACGTGCGCCAGATAGCCGGCGGCCCGGTGGTAGGGGTAGCCGTGCAGCAGGATCAGCCGACAGCCCGTGGGGCGCACCGCCCGGATGAAGTCGGTCAGCAGCAGCGGATCGCAGCGGTGCAGCCTGAGGTCGGGGTCGCCGAACCCGGTGTGGATCTGGAGCGGAAGCCCGGTGTCCGCCGCCGACCACAGCAGGTGCCGCAGCAGCACCGGGTCGGTGATCCGGCCTCCGCCCGCTTCCAGCCATCCGGCGGTCGCCGCGCGCAGCTCCGCCGCGTCCGGAGGCGCCGGGTCGAAGTCGAGGCCGTGACGGTATCCGACCACCGATTTGAAGCCGGCCGCCGTGCCCGCCGCCGCACCGATCGCATCGCCGAGCACCGCAAGAAATTTGTCCGGATCTCGTACCTCCGCGGCGGTGCCCTCCGCGAGGTGCTCCAGACGGATGATCTCGCGCGCGGTGGCCCCGCCCAGCCGGGCCAGTTCGTCCGGGCCGGTCAGATCGCCCGGCAGTCCGGTGTCCACCAGGTAGCTGCCGATGCCGGTGGCGCCGAGGAGCAGCCGGTTGGCCTCCGCGGCGCCCAGCTCGCGGCGGCGGGCCAGATAGCGGTCCGGTGGGCAGTGCGGATCAAGCCCCAGGAGCGGCGGGCACCAGCGGCGCACCGCGAAGCCCAGCTGGGTGTCGAAGAAGCTCGTGCCGGGTGCGGCGGGCGCGTCGGACTCGGTCAGGAACGCCTCGAAGGCGGCGGAGTCGGGGTCGGAGCGCAGCACGCCGTGACAGTGGTGGTCGACGAGCGGCAGCACTCAGTACCTCCCGCGCGTGGCCTCGGCGATCTCCGCCGGCGTACGGCCGTCAAAGAGTTTCGCGTACGCCCTCATCGTGTACGGCATGGGGCTCGGTCTGATCAGCTGGCTCACCGGGCTTGTCGGCGTGGCGAAGGCGGCGGCGTACCGGCGCTGG